>JAYTTO010000083.1:0-3374 GCA_043744975.1 Betaproteobacteria bacterium
GGCGGCGTCGGTGGCGATGCTGCTGACCTGCAGCCGCACGCACGGGCTCGGGCCGCCCACCGCGCCGGAGGGGTAGCCGACCGTGATGTAGTCGCCCACTCTGAACGCGCTGCTGCGCGCCGAGTTGTCGATCTTGATTTCGGCCGGGCTGCCGGTGAAATTCTGGGCGATGGTCGACGGGGTGGACGAGAACGACGACGTGCCGTAGGTGATCTGGATCACGTCTGACGCGTTCGACGCGCCGTCGCTGATCGAGACCGGCAGGTAGGGGACGGTGCTGGCGCCGCCCGAGTCGTACTGCTTGAGCGTCGGCGAACTGCAGGTCATGGCGTTGTTGTAGAACATGCCGTAGCCGGCCAGGCGCGCCTCGCGTTCGATCGCCGTGAGGGCGAGCAGTCCGGATTCCTGCGCGTCGTTGGTGACGGTGGTGGTGCGCTTCTGCCCCTCGAACGCGTTGTAGGACTGGAAGATCACGAGCATGCCGATCAGGCCGATCACCAGGCCGACCAGCACCTCGATCAGGCTCATGCCGGCTTGCGGCAGCCGGCGCGTCACGCGGATCGCGGTCATGTGGGTTCCGTCAGCCATTGATCTGGGTGGTGATGCTCACGTTGTGCTGGCCGCTGCGCGACACCCAGCAGAGCCTGACCGTCACCGTGTTGTTCGCGGTGTCGACGGCGATCGACTGGCGCGCGCTGCCGGCGTCGGGCAGCACCGCATCGACGCCGGCGAGCCACTGCGTCACGTTGGTGTTCGCGGACGCCGAACCCGAGGGCGTGCATACGGTGCCCGTCGGAAGGTGCGAATAGGTCGCGATGTTGGACCGGTCGGCCCAGAGGCGGCCGATGATCTGGTTGACGAGAAAGCTCGCGTCGGCGCGGTACTTCGCCTCGGAACTGTTGCGCACCGACTGCGCCTGCAGGCCGATGATCGCGAGGATGCCCATCGAAAAGATCAGGATGGCGATCAGGGCCTCGATGAGGATGATGCCGCCCTGGGAGCGCTTGACCGGGACCGATTTCATGTCGACATCTCCGGGTCGGCTCAGCAGGCCGCGGCAGCGCTCGACGCCAGCACCGGGTCGCACATGCGCACCTGGCCGCCGGCGCCGACGAGTACCCGCAGGCAACGGATCGGACCGCCGCCGCCGCCCGCATCCTGGCAGTCGCCCGCGCCCGGGTTGCTGACGTCGATCTGGATCGGGTTCGCCGGGGTCGGGGTGACCCAGCCGACGCCGTTGAACACGATCTGGTTCTGGTTCGAGGTGACCAGCGCGCTGACCGTACCTTCGTTGCCGCTGCGGGTCTGGACGGTGGCGCCGGTACTGGGGACGTCGATGAGCCAGGCGCCGCCGGTGGAATTGGACAGTGTCCAGCGCACCGGGGTGTTGCGGCGCACCGCTTCTGTACGCGCCATCTGCAGGCCGGAATTGACGGCGTCGGCCGCAGTCCGCACCTGGCTGTTGGTGATCCAGTCGCGGAACGACGGGACCGCGGTAGCGATCAGGATGCCGAGGATCGCGAACGAGATCAGGAACTCGATCAGCGTCACGCCGCGCTGGGCCGGGCGATCGGTCAGCATATGCCGCCCTTTTTCTGGACCCAGCAGGTGTTGGGTGATGGGATGCTCCAGTCCGAGGCCACGGCCGATGTCGTCCGGTTGGCCTGGTCGTCGATGGTGAACGCGAATCCGGCGGTCGCGCCGGTACCAGAGGCGGTCAGCAGGAAGGTCTGGCCGGCTGTGCCGTTGCTCGCACACGCGTAGGTGAAGTAGGTGCTGGTCGGCGGAAAGTTCGTCAGGACCGGCAGGCCGGCGGCGGTTCCGCCGCACGCGGCCGGGTAGCTGCGGTTGTCCTGGTAGTACTGCTCGAGGCGCGTGCGCGTCGCCCCGAGTATCGAGGCCGAATCCGCCAGCTTGGCGCGCATGACGTAGTCCTGGTAGGCCGGGATGGCGATGGCGGCGATGATGCCGGCGATGGCGACGACGATGAGCAGTTCGATCAGCGTGACGCCGTGTTGACTGGTTTTCATTGTTCAGGTCTCCCTCGCGAGGTGACCGCATCCTGGAGCTGGTTCGCGCGGGATCGCAAATCGGTCCGATCGATGGTCGAAACCGGCGCATGACCGGGGTTTTCGGCACCTGTCGGTTGTGCAATGGGTGCAAAACAGGGCGATGCCGGGCCAGTATCGGGAGGCTGCCGTTGGTCGGTCGGCGCCTGCCGCTGATGCCGCCGTGAAGGTGCCGCCTCGCTGTCGAGGCGGTCGGTGCGGTAGTCGGTTAGACAGAGTCGGATTCTTATCCTAAACTTGTTCCATGGACAGGATCCGGATGTCGAGAGACGACGTGGTCGGCGCGCTGCGCAGTTACGGCATCACGCCCACGCACCAGCGCATCGAGATCGCGCTCGCTCTCTTCGGGCGCATGGAGCATCTGTCCGCCGACCAGGTGATGGCGGCGGTGAATGGGCGCTATGCCGAGACTTCCAAGGCCACGGTTTACAACACGCTCAAGCTGTTCGTCGAGAAGCGGCTGGTGCGGCAGGTCATCGTCGACCCCAGCAAGGTGTTCTACGACCCGAACACGGCGCCGCATCACCACTTCTACGACGTCGTGACTGGCGAGATCACCGATATCGACGCCAGCCGGTTCGATTTCGCCGTCCTCCCGTCGCCGCCGCCCGGCAAACGCGCCGACGGCTTCGACATCATCATCCGCATCCGCGACGAGTAGGGTAGAACCCCCCCAGCCTTCCTTCGGTCGGCACCCCCCGATGGGGGTGCCAGCCCGCTATGCGCGGCGGGGCGACGACTGCCGCTAGCGGCCGCTGAAGACCGCGGGACGCTTGCCCAGGAATGCGGCCACGCCTTCGCGGAAGTCGTCGCTGCTTCCCGCCTCCCGCTGCAACGCGACTTCGAGCTTCAATTGCTCGTCGAACGTGTTGTCGGCACCGGCGTGGATGGCCTGTTTCATGAGGGCATAGGCCCGGGTCGGGCCGCTCGCGAGCTTGCGTGCCAGCGCGGCGACCTCGGCGGCGAACTGGTCGTCGTCGACGCACTTCCAGATCAGGCCCCAGTCGGCGGCAGTCTGTGCCGGCAACGGCTCCGCCAGCATCGATAGGCCCATGGCGCGCTGCATGCCGACGCGCCGCACCAGGGTGTAGGTGCCGCCGGCGTCCGGGATCAGGCCGATACGTGCGAACGCCTGCAGGAAGGTCGCGGACCGCGCGGCAATCACCAGGTCGCAGGCGAGTGCGATGTTGGCGGAGGCCCCCGCGGCAACGCCATTCACGGCCGCGATCACCGGCATCGGCAGTGCCCGCAACCGCGCCAGCATGGTGTTGTAGTTGCGCTCGAGCGACGAGGCTGCGTCGAAGT
>JAYTTO010000084.1:0-5231 GCA_043744975.1 Betaproteobacteria bacterium
GCCAGCGGCGCATCCTTGGGCCGGCCCAGCTCTTCGTAGACGGCGCGCATCATCGCGAAGGCGTTGGCGTACCAGCCCATCCAGATGTGCAGGCCGTGCTCCTCGATGCGCCCGTACAACCCGCGTCCGCTGGCGCCCTTGCCACCCAGGCGCCAACCCATCTGATAGACGGTGATGCTCTCGTAGCGGTCTTTCCAATCGGCCACGTTGGTGAGTTCGTAGGCCACGGTGAGCGCAGCCGCGCCACCGCCCAGGATCGCCACTTTCTTCGGTTGGCTCATACGTTACTCCTCAGTTGAAGAAGCGTGCGAAGCGGCGCTCCAGGTCGAGCGTGCCGTTCCACGGCAATCCGGCGTCGTAGCGCGCCTGGTCGTGTGCGCGCCAGGGGCCGAGCAGATCGGGCTCGTGCATCTTCCAGATCTTGCACAACGGCGCGTTGCTGCCGCTGGCCTCGAGGATCGAGTTCACCGCGCGCCGCGCCGCCTCATTGGCGCCTTCCATCGTGGCAAGGTCGGTGTTGGTGCGTACATAGTCCGCAGCGAGAAATAGGTTCGGGATCCTGGTGTATGCATCGGGCCGTTTATCCCAAGTGTTCTTGTTGTTGACTAACAGCGGCTCGGAGTCGCGCTCCTTGTCGGGCGCCAGGGGGTCGACCTCGGGGATGATGTCGTGGTCGAGGTGCGAGGAGTGCAGGATGTCGTCGCTCAGCTCGGTGTGGCCCGGGTAGTTGAGCGATTGCTTGAGCTGGAACCACACCTCGTCGGCGATCTGTTGGTGTGTGCACTGGTTGGCCTTGAGGCCGCCGGTGTACTGCTGCGAGCCGGGCTCCCCCCACTCGGAAATGTCGACCGACAGCACGCCGCGCACCGTGCCGTCGCCCCAGGACGACCAGTCGATGTTGCGCCAGAATTGGGCCTGCGACACTGAGGTCAGCGCCCAGGCGCTGTCGACGTACAGGCTGTGGCCGTGCACCAGCGGGTGGTCCTGCCGGAGGTAGAACTGGATGCCGTTCATCCACTGCACGTTGGCGCGGATGTCGATTATGCCTTGCAACGTCGGATCGGCAGCCAGCAACTCGCGCCGCGTGATCTCGATCTTCTTGGCCATCACCTCCAGCGGCACGGCACACACGTAGTAGTCGGCCTGGACATCGAAGCTCCGCTGGGCGTCCGTCAGCGTGACCGAGGTGATGCGTCCGCCGCTGCAGTGCAGGCGGTCGAAATGCACGCCCAGCCGGTAGTCGACGCCGCGCTGGCGCAGGTAATCGAGCCAGGGATTCATCCACACGTCGTTGGTCGGGCCGTTGAGCAGCCGGTCGGAACTGATCCCCGGGGTCAGGACGTCGAGCAGCAACTGCACCAGGATGTTACCGATGGTGCGCGTGCTGGCGTCCTTGGCCTTGGCGGCGTTGAGCGAACGCGTCAGCCCGCCGGCGAGGTACTTCTGGTAGGCGAGGGAACGACTCTCCGCGCCGACGAAGTCCCACCAGTCCAGGCGCTCGTACTGGTCGTCGCGGCGGTCTTCGCAACTGGTAAGGATCTGCCACACGCGCTCGGCAAAGTAGTCCTGCTCGCCGGGCTTGAAGCCGTAGTCGCCGGTGAAAGCCGTGTGCAATGCGAGCTTCCAGTCGGCTAGCGTGCGCGGGAAACGGTCGCCGACGACGATCGGCACCTTACCCATGCGCGGGTATTCCAAACGCGTGGTCTCGACCAGGTTGCCGGCCGCGCCGTTTTTGTTGGAGCCGTAGGGAATGCGGCTCATCGTATCCGGCAGGTGCTTGTAAAAGCGCGGGAAGAAGCGGAACCCGTGCTCGCCGGGCAGGTCGCGCCGCCCGTTTTTACCGGTGTCCTTGACGAGCACGCTGCGCGCCTTGCCGCCCGGCGTGTCGCGCTTCTCGTAGACCGTTACCGAGAAGCCGCGCTCGGCCAGTTCATGCGCCGCGCTCAGGCCGGCAACACCGCCGCCGAGAATCACTACTGTCTTGCCGCCCATCGATCGCCCTCCTGTGGATAATTCTTCGCGCGGCGGGCACAGGTCTGCTCAGGCCGTCGCCGTTGTTGATGAAAGCAGCGACCTGGCGTGTTGCAGGTCAATGCAATCGCCGGCGGCCGCCAAGCGTCGCTCGGCAGACGCGAGCGCCGTGCGCGCGGCGGCACGCCCCGCCTCGTCGCCCGTCAGGCGCAACTGCAGCAGCAGCGCGCGCAGTTCCCACAGCCCGGCGCCGTGCGCGCGCGCGACCTCGACTGCGCGCTGCACCTCGACACGCGCATCGGCCAGTTCGGTCTCCCCGCCCTTGTGCGCCAGCACTTCGGCCCGCACACGGTGCAACTCCGCCAGCGATATGCGTTCTTCTCCCGCCTGTTCCTCTGCCAGTGCTTCGTCGGCGAGCGTGATCGCGTCCTCGTGGCGGCCGTCGCGTGACAGAGCCTGCGCCAGCAGCGCCTTCCACTGCGGTGCATAGAGCGTGGTGCCGGTGACCGCCCATTCGGCGATGCCGCGCCGCATGCGCTTGAACGCAGCGGCGGGGTCGCCGTCGCGGGCGAGTTCTAGCGCGCCAGTGAGCACCTCTGCCTGCGCCTTCCAGATCGGGAAGCCCTGCTCCACCGCTAACGTCAGCAGCGCCTGGCCGGTTTCGGCAACGGCGGCCAGGTCGCCGAGTAGGTAATGCACGAGCATCGTGTCGCCGAGGCAGCGCGCCGACGAATGCAGGTGGGCCGTCTCGTTGGAGATCTGCCCGGCGGTGCGCAGATGCTCTCGTGCCGCCGCGCTTTCGCCGGCCACCGCCAGCACACTGGCCAGGTAAAGGTGGCTGGCCATGCCCGGCTCCTGGCCGAATAGTTGCGCGTGCACGCGATGCTTGGCCGGGTTGTAGAGCGTCAGCGCCGCCTCGAGCTCCGCACGTGCGCTGGCCAGTTCACCCAGGAAGTATAGCGTCACGCCGCTGGCCAGGCGCGCTTCGAGCAGGATCCCGGTATCGTCGCTGCCTTGCAGCAGGCGCTGGATCTGCTCGGCCAGGTCGCGTGCGATGCCCAGATTGCCGCGCACCACATGGAAGGCCCACAGTCCGAACAGCACCGGCACGATCTGCGGCGTGTCGCCGATGGTCTGGCAGATCTCGCGCGCCTGGCGGTAGGTAAGCGACACCTGTGGGTCGGCAAAGCCCTTGGTCGCCATCAGGATCGGGCCGAGGGTGATCAGCAGACCCAGTTCCCCCTGCACGCGCTCGGCCCCCATCGGCAGCGTGCGCACCAGCTCCAGAGCGTGCGACAGGTGCAACGCGGCCTCGGCCTGCGCCGAGCGTGCCATCGCGCGCTCGCCGGCCTGGCGCCAGAAACGGATCGCGTCTTCTGTATGGCCGGCTTCGGTGAGGTGGCGTGCCACGAGTTCGGGTTGCGCTTCGCAGCGCTCGGGAAAGCGCTCCATGAGCGTGCGACCGATCATCGCGTGGATCTCGCGACGGCGCGAGCGCAGTAGCGATGCGTAGGCTGTGTCCTGCAGCAGCGCATGCTTGAAGCTATAAGTGGCTTCCCGAGACGTTCCACGCCGGAAGATCAAACCGCTCGCCAGCAGTTGCTCGAGGCCATATTGGAGCGCTTGTTCCGCTTTGGGCGAGACGGCCGCCAGCAACTCATGACTAAACTCCCGTCCGATACACGCACCGATCTGGGCGATCTCTTTCGCAGCGGCGAGCCGGTCGAGACGCGCCATCAACGAATCTTGCAGGCTGGAGGGAATGGCGAGCGCGGGCAGCGGGCCCTTTATTTCGTATTGGTCAGGGGTTTCGTTGAGAAAGCCGCTATCTAATACCCACCGAGTCAGTTCTTCGACAAACAACGGCACGCCGTCGGTTTTGGCGAGGATCTGATCGAGTACCTCCGTCGGTAGTGGCTTGCGGCCGGTGACTTGCTGCACCATGGTCGAGCCCCATCGCCTCGACAAGCGATAGAGATTGAGTGTGGCCACGTTCACTTGCGCGCTCCAGGGCGAGACGAACTCCGGCCGGTGTGTGACGAGCAGCAATACCGCATTGCCCCGGATTCGATCGGGCAGCAAATTCAACAACTCCGTGGTGGAAGGATCGATCCAATGGACATCTTCCATTAACATCAGCACCGGCTGGCGCTGAGCAAGGCGTATCACCTGCTCGATCAAGGCCAGCATGGTGAGTTCTTTCTGTTTCTGCGGCAAGAGCATGCGCGGCGGATAGCGCTCGATCGGCAGTGACAACAGTGCCGCGATTAGCGGTGCCGTTACGGGCAATTGATCAGGCTCAAGTGCCAGCAGCATTTCAAGTTTGTCTAGCTTGGTTTCTGCGCTGTCGTCTCGCTCAAAACCCGCGGCTCGCTCCAACTGGCTGATGATGGGGTGGAACGCGGAATTAGCGAGATACGGCGAGCACTGGTAGTTCAAGCGCGTGTGGGCCTCAGCAGCTAAGCGCTCTTTCAGCGTTTGAGTAAGCCGGCTCTTGCCGATGCCCGGTTCTCCGCAAAGCAGCACCACTTGACCTTCGCCATCGCGCGACTGCTTCCAGCGCGCGAGCAGCAATGCCAGTTCTTCTTCTCGCCCGACGAATGGCGTCAAAACACTCCCGCCGTGAGTGGCCTCGAAGCGGTCCTCAGTCACTGCCAACTGTAGCACGCGCCAGACGCGCACGGGCTCGCTCACGCCCTTCAAGCTGTGATTGCCCAGATCGCTCAACTCAAAGGCGCCGCCCACCAATTGGCGGGTGGAAGCAGCGATGACGATTTGATTCGGACCTGCGAGACCTTGCAAGCGCGCCGCGAGGTTAGGCGTAGGCCCTACTGCAAGCTTCGCCTCTGGGCTTTCGCCCGCTTGCTCACCCACCACCACCAGCCCGGTGGCGATGCCGATATGCACTAACAGCGACTGTGGGGCGGGCACCGCTTTCACGGCTTGAACGATTTCCAAGGCGGCACGAATGGAACGTTCGGCATCGTCTTCGTGCGCCTTCGGCCAACCGAAGTAGGTGAGAATCCCGTCGCCGACATAACGAGCGATGTGGCCGTCGTAGCGGGCGATCACGGCTGCACAGGCGGCACGATAAGCATGGATCAGCGAGCGCAGCTCTTCGGGATCTAACTGCTGCGACAGCGCCACAGAACCAACCAAGTCGCAGAACATCACCGTCAATTGGCGGCGTTCGGCGCCGGCGGGAGATTCCGTAGCTGCACTAGCAACTACGCTCGCAGATCCCTCTGGGCTCGCCTCGG
>JAYTTO010000085.1:0-1861 GCA_043744975.1 Betaproteobacteria bacterium
TCGACCAGCGTGCCGGTCACGGTAGAGAACTTCGTCCGCGCCGAGACCGATCTCTATCTGGCTGCCGTCGTGAAACGGGGCGCCTTCGGGAAGTTCGACCGTGGCCGCCAACCGACGCGGATCGACGAGCAAACGGTGGTCCGCATGAACCGCGACACGCTGTATTCGGCCGCGGTGTTCGATCTGGACGCGGGGCCCGTCACGATCACCCTGCCAGAGTCGGGCGACCGGTTCCTGTCGATGCAGGTGATCAGCGAGGACCACTACACGCCGTGGGTCGCCTATCGCGCCGGTCAGTACGTGCTCACGAAGGAGGATCTCGGCACCCGCTACGCGATCGTGGCGGTCCGGATTTTCGTCGCGCCGTCCGACACCAAAGACATGGAGGCGGTCCACCGGCTGCAGGATGTGATCACGGTCGAGCAGAAGAGCCCCGGAACTTTCGAGATTCCTCGCTGGGATCCGGTGAGCCAGAAGAAGGTGCGCGACGCGCTTGCCGTGCTCGGTTCGACGCTGCCCGATACCAATTGGTCGTTCGGCATGAAGGGCGAGGTCAATCCGATCCGGCACCTGATCGCGAGCGCCACGGCATGGGGCGGAAATCCCGACAAGGACGCCATGTACCTCAACGTCACACCGCCGACGAACGACGGCAAGACCGTCTACGGGCTGACGGTGAAGGACGTGCCGATCAATGGGTTCTGGTCGATCAGTGTCTACAACGCGAACGGCTACTTCGAGCCGAACAAGGACAACGCCTACACGATCAACAGCATCACCGGCACCAAGGACGTGGACGGCGCGATCACGATCCGCTTCGGCGGCTGCGACGGCAAGGCGGCCAACTGCCTGCCGATCACGCCGGGCTGGAACTACCTGGTGCGTCTCTATCGCCCCAGGCAGGAGATCGTCAACGGCACCTGGACATTCCCGGTGGCGAAGCCGGTCGAGTGAATTGCACGGATCGCGAGATAATGTGCCCCTGTCCCTGTCAGGAGCCTTCCCATGGAGCTAACCGCGGTCCTCATCCACGCAGAAGAAGGCGGGTTCGTCGCCCTCAACCCGGAGACCGGCACAACGACCCAGGGCGAAACGATCGAAGAAGCGGTGGCAAACCTGAAAGAAGCCACTGTTTTGTATCTGACGGAATTTCCGATGCCATCGCTGGGCCACCCGGTCGTCACCATGTTCACGGTGCCTGAGCCGGTCGATGCCTAAACTGCCGCACGTCTCCGGCGCAGAGCTTCAGCGCGCCCTCGAACGCCTCGGATTCGAGAAGGTTCGCCAAAGCGGAAGCCACGTGGTGATGAAGCGTGACTCGAAAGGATGTGTGGTCCCGATGCATGATCAGGTCAAGATCGGAACTCTCGCTGGCGTTCTACGGCAGGCCGAGGTCTCGCCTGAACAGTTCTTGGCTGCGTTGCGGCGTTGAAGTGCAGGCCGTCGACCCGGCGCACCGGATAGGCCAGCGCAGCATCAACCAGCCCGGTCGGCGCGCATCGCCTTGATGGGCATGACAACTGACCTCTCTTTCTTTCCGCCCGACTACGCGTCGTCCCGCCGGCGATTCCGCGACGCCGCCGCGCGCCTCGGGTGCGCGCTGGAAGCGCACCCGGTGAACCAGACGGGGCCGGACGGGGAAGCCCTCACGATCGATGTCGCGATCGTTCCGGGTGCCAGACAAGACCGCGCGTTGGTCGTGTCCAGCGGCATCCATGGCGTCGAAGGATTCTTCGGCGCTGCCGTGCAGCACCGAGTGCTAGAGGACTGGGCTGCGCGCCCTGACAGCAAGCGCCCGGGGGTGCGTTGCGTCATGGTGCATGCGCTGAACCCGTTCGGCTTTGCCTGGCGGCGCCGCGTC
>JAYTTO010000086.1:0-3882 GCA_043744975.1 Betaproteobacteria bacterium
GCCGGGACGCAGGCGCGGATCATCTGGTAGGCGCCGATGACGTTGACGGCATAGATGCGCTGGAAGTCGTCGGCGTCGAGCGCATCGAGCTTGGCTGCATGCGCGAACTTGGTGATGCCGGCACTGTTGACCAGGGCATCGATGCGCCCCCAGCGTCCGACCGCTGCCTTGGCCATGGCATGGCATTCGGCGTCGTCGGCCACGCTGGCCTTGAACACCATCGCCTCGGCACCCTCGCGTTCGCAGGCGGCGGCGGTTGCGAGCGCCTCGGCCTCGCTGCGGCTGTAGTTGATGACGGTGCGCCAGCCCTTGCGGGCGAGTTGCACGGCGCAGGCGGCGCCGGTGCCGGTGCCGCCGCCGGTGATGATGCAGACTTTCGGGGTCGTGTTCATGCGACGGACGATACCGGCGCGATCCCGACACGGCAAGCGGCTGCGCTCGTGGATAATGCGGCTGCCTCACTCCAGTCCAAGACGCATGTCCATACAATGGTTTCCGGGTCACATGGCCTCGGCGCGCGACAAGGCGGCGGAGACGATGGCGCGCGTCGACGTGGTCATCGAGGTGATCGACGCCCGGCTACCTGAAGCCAGCACCAACCCGATGATCCGGTCGCTGCGCGAGCATCGCCAGCGCCCCTGCCTCAAGCTGCTCAACAAGGCCGATCTCGCTGACCCCGAGGCAACCCGTGCGTGGCTCGCGTACTTCGGCAAGCAACCCGGAGTAACCGCGGTCGCGCTGTCGTGCAAGAAAGCGTCCGACGTCGCCAAGGTCCCCGGCCTGTGCCAGAAGATAGCGCCCCACCGCAGCGACGCCACCAGGCCGCTGCGCATGATGATCATGGGCATCCCGAACGTCGGCAAATCGACGCTGATGAACGCGATGCTGAAGCGCCGTGTAGCCAGGGTCGGCGACGAACCGGCCGTGACCAAATCGCAGCAGAGCCTCGATCTCGGCTCGCACATGACCCTCACTGACACGCCCGGGCTGCTCTGGCCGAAAATTCTCTACCCGAGCGACGGCCTCATGCTCGCGGCCAGCCACGCGGTCGGCACCAATGCCGTGATCGAGGAAGAGGTCGCCACCTTCCTGGCGGATGTCCTGCTCGCGCGCTACCCGGCATTGCTGACCGCGCGCTACGGCTTCGCCACCGACGGTCTCGATGGTCCGGCCGTGATCGAAGCGGTCGCGAAGCGTCGCGGCTGCCAGATGAAAGGCGGCGGCCTCGACCTGGAGAAGGCCGCGCTGATCCTGCTGCAGGACTATCGCGGCGGCGTGCTCGGCCGGATCAGCATGGAGACGCCGGCGAGCCGGGCGGAGATGATCCGGGCGGCGGCGGCTGTCGCCGATGCAGCGGCGGAGGCGTCAGATCCTGCCGACTGACAGACGGCGATTCGACGCGGTCCGACGCATCCTGCCACGCCGATACCAGGAGGCGAAGGCGAGCAGGCCGCCCGTGAGCGCGAAGGACGTCACGCTCGGCTCCGGAATCGCCTGCACCGTCATGGACTGGATATCGACGCTCAAATCGTAGAACTTCCAGGTGAGATCCCCGAACTCGCCTCGAAAATAGAGAATGTTCGAGAATGTGCCATTGCCAATCGTCCTTGGCGGTTCGACGGCGCCCAGTGCACCGCCAAGCTGCGATGACTGCAGAAATCCGTCGGGCAAGGCATCGACCCCGGCGCCGGGCAAATCGATCAGCACGTCATGTTGAATCAGGTTCGGCCCCGAGTAGTGCTGCTGCTGATCCGCAATCTGGATTCCGTCGGCACCCGGGGCATCCGTGAACCGGAATTGCTCGAACCCTGGAGACCCGGCTGAAGACATGTAGGTATCGACCCGTATCGCCTGGCCGTTGTTGAAAAACAAGGTTGTCTGGATGTTGTCGTAATCGTAGTTCGAGAATTCCGACCGTGCCGGCCGGTGGGTGGTCTGGACGCCCGCACCGACGGGAAGAGTCTGTATGTCGTACCGGCCCGGAACGGCTGCCAGGATATCCACGATTCCGGAAATCGACTGTCCGACCTGGACGCCCAATTCGGGATAACCCCGCGTGTCTTCGGCCGTGACCTTGCCATTGAACGTGTATCGATAGAAGTCCGCAGCCGAGGCGGCGCTGCCGACCGACGAGAAAAGCACTAGCGCAACCAGTCTGTTATTCATGTGAACCTTGATCGTCATCGGTGCGGGATTCGTGTGGGATCACCAGGTGATGAGCGGCATCGGAGACGATGCCTGCTCATGGGCGGGGCCTTTTCGGGTACCCCATGGAGAAGTGAATCGTGCAACCCATGCTGCGCCGGCAGTCGAGACTGGAACCACCTCGCGCAGCATTGACTGTCACAGTCTGCGGCCGCCCGGGAGTCCGGCCATTGACGCAGATCAACCCGATCCGGCGGATCTCTTCAATCATTCCCGACGAACTGCCCGCGGTGAACTTCGTCCCGCTCGGGACCATGCAGAAGATGGTCCTCAAGGGCGCGTGCCGGGTGAAGGCGTTCTACCTGCCGGAGAAGGGTGTCTACATCGACGAGACGCTCGATGTGCAGGACAACCCCAGCGCTTCATCGCGCTCGACTCCATGCCCATCACGTGCCCGAGGACGTCGTCGTCGGAGCCGGCAACCATGTCGAAGTAAGCTGCCACCTCCGAAAATCCGAGCGTTACCCCTTTTTACGCGTCAGCAAATGGCAAGTCAGGCGAACTGAAGTTCGATCTTGCCTGCACGGCGGCGCACCGGGCCGATGACGATCTTGACGTCGTGACCAAGCATCGTCAGGAGCTCAAGCAGCTTGGCTTCGCTCACGCCGCGGAACTGGCCGCGGGTGATACGTGACACCTTGGATTGATCGATGCCAAGCAACTCGGCGGCACCCTGCTGGGTCAGGCGACGAGCCTTGATGGCTCTCGCGATCTCAGCAGCGAGTTGCGACTTGCGTTGCATTTCTGCCGCATCGGCATAGTCGAGATCGGCATAGACGTTGGTGCTGCCTTCTTCGATGGTGATTTCGGTGCTGCGGCTCATCGGCGTGTTCCTTGTCTTGATTGCCACGCTTCGAAGTCCAACTTCGAAGCGTCGAACCTTGCATGTATCAGGTCCATTTCTTCCTTCGGTGTCTTGATACCGCTCCTGGATTTCTTCTGGAAACAATGCAGCACGAAGACCCAACCGGCAAACTTAACCGTGTAGACAGCCCGGTAGGTGTCACCGCGGAAGTCCTCGACCACCTCCAGAACGCCGGCGGAGCCGAACCCCCTCATCACCTTAGCGTCCTGGTGTTTGCCACCTGCCTACACCAGATCGATGGCGTGGCCGAATACGTCCTTGACGTCCTCGGGCATGGCATCCAGATCCCGTTTGGAGGAGCCGACCCACTTGAGCGGTTTTCGCGCCAATTTCAGCATCCGCGGAATTATGTCCGTATAGACATACTGCGGTCAATCCGGGCTTGCAAGCGGGAGATTCGCTGCCAGCAGGCTCGGCGGCGGCGAGCTCGATCACGAGCCGAGCGGCGAATGTCGCGTCCAACCTGGGTTTGTCCAACCGAAACCCGCTCTCCGTATCGTAGACTCCGGCAACCGGACACGGCGGACGCCCGTGCCCCACGCCACCTCCGGAGCCGCAGCATGGAAGCCGTTGCCGTAGAGAAGATGGTTCGCGAACTGTTCCTGACCATCAAGCTGTTGTCGGGGTACCCCATCCCCGACGAGATTCCGGCGGTGAACTTCGTGCCGCTCGAAACCATGCAGAAGATGATCTGCAAGGGCGCGTGCCGGGTCAAGGCGTTCTACCTGCCGGAGAAAGGCGTCTACATCGACGAAACGCTGGACGTGCAGGACGACACGTACTCCCGGTCCATTCTCCTGCACGAACTGGTG
>JAYTTO010000087.1:0-2495 GCA_043744975.1 Betaproteobacteria bacterium
ATGGTTCGCGGAGCAAGGAGTCGAGCCAGGTGAGCAGAACGCGGAGGAATTCGCCGCGTTTGTTCGTGAGGAGAACGCAAAGGCGGGACGCCTGATCCGCCAACTCGGCCTTCGTATCGAATAGGCACAGTCCGATGCGCATCTTGCTTTGTGCTTCGCCGGGCGTCGGCCACGCCGAGCCGATGGTACCGTTGCTCCGCGCGCTGCTGGGGCGGGGCCACGCTGTCGGCTGGGCCGGCGCTACCGAGTCACATGCGCGTGCGCAAGCCCTCGGCGTGGAGCGCTGTTTCGTGGTGGGCCCGAGTTCGGCGGAGACGCGAGCCGAATATCACAAGCGCTGGCCTCAACACGCAAACGCGGTCGGGCCCGCCATAGATCCCTTGGTGTTTCCCCGGCGCTTCGGCGCGTTACTTGCTCCTGCGATGCTCGACCCCCTGGTCCAGGCGATCGAGGCCTGGAGCCCCGCGCTTGTCATCAGCGAGCTTGGCGTGCTTGCGGCGCCGCTCGCTGGCAGGTTAACAGGCGTCCCCCAGGTGACCCACGGTTTTGGCATGCCGCCGCCGGCAGCTGTTCTCGAGCAAGCAGCCGATGCATTTGCGGAACTCTGGCGAAGCAAAACATCGGGTCCGCGTCCACCGGAGGCCGGATTGTTCAGCGGCCTGTACCTGGACATCTATCCTCACGGGCTGCAGACGAAGGACCAGCTGCGCACGGCGCGCTGCCAATCCCTGCAGCCTTACACGCCGACGCGGGATGGCGGCACGCACTGGCAAGAGTTGCTAGTCGTCCGCTTGGGCGAGTTCAACGACTGGCCACTCGTTTACTTGACATTCGGCACGGTCGTGAATCGATCGCCGGGACTCATCGCCGCGGCGAATGCTCTCGGCAGTCTCAACGTGCGGCTCGTCATCACCGTGGGTAGCGACGGCGATCCGGGCATGCTGAATCCGCTTCCTCCGAACGTGTGTGTCGAGCGGTTCGTCGAACAGTCGGAACTGCTACCGAATTGCGACGTGGTCGTTTCCCACGGCGGCTCGGGTACGTTCTTGGCGGCGTTGGCCCACGGACTGCCGCAGCTTGTGCTGCCCCAAGGTGCTGATCAGTTCGTCAATGCCACAGCCTTGGAGCGGAGCGGCGCGGGGATCGCGCTACGCACTGATGACGCCAGCGTAGGGCGCATTCGTGACTGCGCGCAGCATTTGCTGCGGGATATTGCATACCGGAACTTGGCGACGAGGCTCGCGGCCGAGATTTCGGCGATGCCCAGCGCTGAGGAGGTCGCCATACGGCTGGAGCGCCTGTGAGCGGTGGGGTCAGCGCGGATCAGAGTTGAGGCATGACCATCTTCCCATCTTCGGACGCAGCCTTGTCACGACAAGCGCCATCCCCAATCCCCAACCGGACACCGGTTGTAGCTACTAGCGAATGTGCGGCCGTCGCCAGGTGTGACGGCAAATAGTGGTTAATAGAATCCCCGGAAACGGCCGGTCGTCACCAGCCGCTTGTGGCCGTTATGAAAAGCTTGGCATAACTGACATTATGAGAAGACCTCCGTTATGACAAGTTCTGGGTTGGCGTAGGCCGGAAGGCCGCGCAGACGCTGGCGATCCGTGGTGCGGCGGTTCGCCGCGCTGGACATAAGTTCGCTGCTCGGTAGCACTGACGGTTCCACCAACGGAGACCGTCATGCCCAAGATCCGTGCGATCAACCCCTTGCTTCAAGCCTGGTTGCTTGAAGGCCCACTGTCGGCACAAGTTCCGGCGTACGTCGAGCGCCTGCGGCGAGGCAGGTATGCAACGCACACGTCGAGTCGTTGCCTGAACGGCGTAGCGCACTTCGCGCACTGGATGTCGATGTGCCATCTGCCCGCGCACATGCTCAATGAAGGTTGTGTCGACCAGTTCCTGCGCTACCACCTGCCGCGATGCGACTGCCTGGGCGGTGCGCTGCGCACACCGATGGAGTTGCATGCCGCGCTGATGCCGGTGCTGTGTTCGGCGAGCGACTGCTTCGCGGCAACGAACTTTGGGCGGTCGATGTCGCTGTTGGGTCGATATTTCAGTTTGAGCCCACCGACTTCAGCGCCGTAAGCCGGCGTCCGATCAGGACGGTCCGGTGTGGCCGTTCATCATGGGGTGCTGTCGGCCGTTAAGCGCTCACGCAGCTGCACCGCCGCGTAGTCGATGAAGTCCGTGCATGCCGCCTACAGGGACTTGAAGACGGCAAAACGATGAACTGCTATTGACAGCGCCACCAGGATCGTCAAAGATCCGCTCAATGAACCGGTTCAATTTGCTCGTTGGCAAATGTTTCGCGTTGTCCTGATCCGCATCGCCAGTCTGCTGCCGATCCTCGTCGGCATCTCGGTCGTCACCTTCTCGTTGATCCGCTTGGTCCCCGGTGATCCGGTGATCGCGCTGCTGGGCATGGAGGCCGACGAGGCCGCCCTGCAGGCCCTGCGCAGTCAGCTGGCGCTCGACCGGCCGCTGGTCGT
>JAYTTO010000088.1:0-4620 GCA_043744975.1 Betaproteobacteria bacterium
TTTTCGCGGGTCAGTGCCTTTTCGAAGACCCAGCGAATCGAGCGGTCATCATCGATGATCCAGACGGGCTTCATGGTGTTGCCTCGTGTCGGTGTCGGAGTTTGGTGACGGGCTGCACTTCCACCGATTCGCGGATCGGCAGCAGCAAAGTGAAGCAGGTGCGACCAGGCTGGCTGTCGATCTCGATCACCCCCTGGTGCTGGTTGACGAACGTCTGCGCGAGGGTGAGGCCGAGGCCGCTGCCGCCTTCGCGCCCGGATACGAGCGGAAAGAAGACCCGGTCGCGGATGTCTTCCGGGATGCCGGGGCCGTCGTCGATGATCTCAAGCGCGATCGCGACCCGGAATATCTTCTTGGCCAGCGTCACGCGGCGCGCGACACGGGTGCGCAACGTGATCACGCCTTGCGCCTTCATCGCCTGCGCGGCGTTCAGGGCGATGTTGAGCACCGCCTGGATCAGTTGCTCGCGATCGGCGAGCAGGGTCGGCAGGCTGGTGTCGTAGTCGCGGACGATCCGGATGCCGGGATACTCGGCCACGATCAGGCTGCGCACGCGCTCGCTCACTTCGTGGATGTTGAGCGCCGTGGGCCGGGGCAACCGGTGCGGCGTGAGCAGGCGGTCCATCAGCGACTGCAGCCGGTCCGCCTCCATCATGATGACTTGTGTGTATTCGTGCAGTTCCGGTCGCTCGAGTTCGCGCTCGAGGAGCTGCGCGGCTCCACGCAGGGCGCCCAGCGGATTCTTGATCTCGTGCGCCAGGTTGCGGATCAGTTCGCGATTGGCGTGGCTCTGGTCGAGCAGGCGTTCCTCGCGGGCGATGCGGAGCTGCTGCTCAAGCGGCATGAACTCGACCAGAAATCCGGCGCGATCCTCCATCTCGTAGGGAGAAACCGTGCACGTCAGCGGCAGCTTGTGGTGGCTGTGGTGGGCGCCCGTATTGGACGGTACCAGCGTGAGATCGTGCTGGGTGTAGCTCGCGTTGTTCGCGTCGGCATGGCGGATGGCGGCCTCGACCTGGCGTCCATCGGCGAAAACGTCGCGCAACGCCTGTCCGACCATGAGGTTTCGGCTGACCTGGAACAGGTTCTCCGCCGCCGGGTTGAGGTGCTCGACGATACGGGAGCGGTCGAGCAGCATCACCGCCGTCGACAGCACGTCGAGACCGGGCAGCGAATCGGACTTCATGCGCCTCGACCCCACCGGGATCGACCCTGCCCCGGGGCCACCGGGCAGGCAGGCCGATGGGCCCGGCCGATGTCATCTGAGACGTTGCGTCGGTGCGAAGGCATCATTTGATACTCGCGAGTTCGCGCCGGATCGCCGCGAGGTTGCGTTCGTGGCTCGCGACGACATTGCGCAACCCCTGCACCGTCGATGACTGGCCATCTGCCGATGCGGCGCTGACCTCGGTCCGGCCGGCTTCGTCCATCGCCTGCCGGGCGACGTCCAGCAGATGCTGCTCTTCTGCCAGTTCGTCTTCCAGGATGCGCCGTCGGTCGCCATCGCGGCGGCGCTGGGTGCCGCTGTCGACGCGTGGAAAGCCCGCCTCCGATGCCGCGCGGTCGGGGGGCGTGGTGGCCGCGGACCGCCGCGGCTGCATTGCCGTCGGGGCGGGGTCCATACAGAAGACCTTCCGCGACTGTTTCTGGGGTACGTTGGAATAGAGCACGTTGCCCGCAGGGTCGACGTACTTGCAGGTCTGCTCCGCGGCCAGCGCGGGCAGGGCCGAAGCAAGGGCAAGACAGGCAACGGGCAGAAGTTTCATGTCGCATTCTGCATCTCCGGGAGAGCGGCTTGCGGCCGATCTCGAGGCGCATACGGGAACCGGTACCGGCATGCCGCCAAAAAAAAGGGCGGGTCACCCCGCCCCCTTGCTCCCGGGAGCGCCGGCTGTCAGAGGCTGTAGTACATCGCGAACTCGACCGGGTGGGTGGTCATCCGGAACGTCGTCACCTCTTCCATCTTGAGCTCGATGTAGGCGTCGATCATGTCGTTGGAGAACACGCCGCCGCGCGTCAGGAACTCGCGATCCCGGTCGAGATACTCAAGCGCCTGGTCGAGCGAGGAGCACACGCTGGGGACCAGCCTGGCTTCCTCGGGCGGCAGGTCGTAGAGGTTCTTGTCGACCGGATCGCCGGGATGGATCTTGTTCTGAACGCCGTCCAGGCCCGCCATCATCAATGCCGAGAAGGCCAGATAGGGATTCGCCGTCGGATCGGGGAACCGGACTTCGATGCGGCGGCCTTTCGGGCTTGACACGAACGGGATCCGGATCGCTGCGGAGCGGTTGCGGGCGGAGTAGGCGAGATTGATGGGCGCCTCGAAGCCCGGGACCAGCCGCTTGTAGGAGTTGGTGCCGGGGTTGGTGATGGCATTGAGCGCACGAGCGTGCTTGATGACGCCGCCGATGTAGTACAGGGCAAATTCCGAAAGCCCGGCGTAGCCGTTGCCGGCAAACAGGTTCTCGCCACCCTTCCAGACCGACTGGTGCACGTGCATGCCGGAGCCGTTGTCGCCGACGATGGGTTTAGGCATGAACGTGGCGGTCTTGCCGAACGAATGCGCCACCATGTGGATCGTGTACTTCATGATCTGCAGCCAGTCGGCGCGCTGGACCAGCGGCGCGAAGCGCGTGCCGATCTCGCATTGGCCAGGGGCCGCGACTTCATGATGATGCACCTCGACCTCGACGCCCTGCTCTTCGAGCGCGAGGCACATCGCCGAGCGGATGTCCTGCAGCGAATCGATCGGCGGTACCGGGAAGTACCCGCCCTTGATCGGCGGGCGATGGGCCATGTTGCCGCCTTCGAACTCGAGTCCGCTCGACCACGGGGCTTCTTCCGAGGCGATCTTCACCGAGCAGCCGGACATGTCGATCTTCCAGGTGACCGAGTCGAAGATGAAGAACTCGGGCTCGGGGCCGAAGTAGCAGACGTCGCCGATGCCGGTGGACTTGAGGTATGCCTCGGCACGCTTGGCGAGCGAGCGCGGATCACGGTCGTAGCCCTTGCCGTCGGACGGTTCGACCACGTCGCAGGTCACGATCAAGGTCGGTTCGTCGGTGAACGGGTCCATGCGGACCGACGACGCGTCCGGCATGAGCAGCATGTCGGACGCCTGTATGCCCTTCCAGCCGGCAATCGACGAACCGTCGAACGCATGTCCGTCCTCGAACTTGGCGTTGTCGAACTGTTTGGCGGGCACGGTTACGTGCTGTTCCTTGCCGCGGGTGTCGGTGAACCGCAGGTCGACAAACTTGACTTCGTTGTCTTTGATCAGCTTCAAGACTTCGGCGGGGGACATTCCTGGATCTCCTCAGACTGGGGAATTTTAGTAAGCAAAAGAGGGAGTTACGGGCCGTAACCACACGGTTGGACGGCAATTGTGCAGATTTCGTGCCACGGGTTGGACTTGAAAATCCTTTGTGAGACAATCTCTTAGGAACAACCAACCAGCTTGCAGCGCCACTTCCCGGTGCATTCTACAGCCCGGCGCACCGTTAACGTGCGACGGCGCCATGGCGGAGGCGCTCGGTTTGGGCTGGCACACGGGGAGTACCAGATCATGGGACGTCTGACTGCAATTCTCGGTGCCGCGCAAGAACGAGCGCGGCAGAAATCGCTGCCGTACGACGGGGCCCTGCTCCCTGCCGAAGCGCACGAACTGCTGGCCCTGGCGCCCGGCGCTGCGCTGGTCGATGTCCGCACCCGCGCCGAATGGGACTGGGTCGGGCGCATCCCGGGTGCCGTCGAGATCGAGTGGCAGACCTACCCCGAGGGGCAACCAAACCCCGCCTTCGCGACGCAATTGCACGCGCAGGTCGACCACGAGGCCTTGGTGATGTTCATCTGCCGGAGCGGCGCGCGGTCGCACGGCGCCGCGGTCGTCGCCAAGCAGGCCGGCTATACCGAGGTCTACAACGTGCTCGAGGGCTTCGAAGGCGACAAGGACGCGAGTCGGCACCGAAACAGCACGGGCGGATGGCGGTACGCGGGTTTGCCCTGGAACCAGGGCTAGCCGCCAGACCAGTCGATCCAGCCGCCGTAGGCGCTCGCGAGGATCAGCAACCCGAAGGCGATCCGGTACCACGCGAAGACCGTGAAGTCGTGGTTCGAGACGTAGCGGATCAGGCCCCGAACCGCCAGCAGGGCACTGCCGAATGCGGCCACGAAGCCGACGGCGAACAGTCCGATGTCGTCGGTGCTGACCAGGTCCCGGTGCTTGAGCAGGTCATAGAGCGCTGCTGCCGTCAACGTGGGGATCGCGAGGAAAAACGAAAATTCGGTGGCGGTCCGGCGCGACAGGCCGAAGAACAGCCCGCCGATGATGGTGGCGCCGGAGCGCGACGTCCCGGGAATCAGCGCCAACGCCTGGGCGAACCCGAGCTTCAGCGCGTCGAGGGAGCCGATTTCCTCGACACTGTCGATGTGGACGCGATGGTGTCTTCTTTCGACCCACAGGATGAGCACGCCGCCGATGACGAGGGCAAGCGCGACCGGTACCGGCGCGAACAGGTGCCGCTTGATCGTGCTGCCGAAGGCGAGACCGAGAATCGCCGCCGGCAGGAACGCCACCACCAGGTTGAGCACGAAACGCCGCGACGGCACGGAACTGCCCAT
>JAYTTO010000089.1:0-2070 GCA_043744975.1 Betaproteobacteria bacterium
CGATCCTTGTTGGTCCCCAACTATGGTCTGGTAGGTCGCCCCGCCTTTGAATGGCGCGTGCGGGACGTCAGAAAGATTGACGACAGGCATGGCCGACCCCATTGTTGCAGTGCTGCTTTTCGACGCGCTTTCGAGATGCGATTCTCGCGCGTTACTCCACCCCGTCCACCGCAACGGCGATCGTTTTCGATGTGTTGAAGCGGATCGCCGCAATTTTAGCGTAGTCGGGGTCGGCGAAGAAATTGCGGATCGCCTGCCGGCTGGGGAACTT
Source organism: Betaproteobacteria bacterium (assembly GCA_043744975.1). Classification (GTDB taxonomy): domain Bacteria; phylum Pseudomonadota; class Gammaproteobacteria; order Burkholderiales. The sequence continues at coordinate 272 of JAYTTO010000089.1, forward strand.
GAAGAGGACCAGACGGTTTGGCTTCCAGTCGCCCTCGATGACCTCGAACTTCCCTCCGCGAACCAGATATTCACCGCCGTGCTTGGCAATGAACTCGGGTACACGGGCGCGGTACGCCTGGAACCCGTCCTGATCGTGAATATCGAGATCCACCAATAGGTAAGCGGTCATGGAGTCCTCCCTTGTTCTTTCATCAACTTTCAATTCTTGAAAGTCGCGAGGGTTGTGCTCTTGGTAATCTGCAGGCTGGCGGCGGGAACGCCAAGCACAACCGGGAAGGCTGATCCTGAAGTTGTCTGGCAGTGTGTGCAGTGGCACACGGCGGTCATGGCTGGTTCAGCGGTACATCCATAGCGCACGCCGCCACATAGGCAGCCAGGACGTTCCCCAGAATCGCGCCCTGTTTCCGCTCAAGGCCTTGAGAAGACTCGCCGATCGGTGGTGGGGAAGTGCCGAGGGCCGTTTTCTGGGGAGACTTTCTGCGGCGAGGTGGCCCTCCGGGATGGGCTAGGATGCCGGTTGCGACGCCAGTGCAACCCGCCCAGAACCCCGGAGAACCGGCACCATGATAGCCCAGACCGCAGCCAAGACGCGCGCGTATCTCCAGGCATTTTCGGGGAGACTTTCTGCCGGGCTCTCCAAGCCCGCGAGCCGCTTCGTCGGCGAGGCGCTCTACGGTATCGCGGCCAGGGGCAGCGTGCGGCTCTCCGAGATCGGCCGGTCGCTGGAGGAGCCGATTGCGCTGATCAAGACGGAGACGCGCCTGTCGCGTAATCTCGGGCGGCCCGAGCTGGCAGCAAGCGTCGGCGAGGCGGTGCTCGCGGAGGGCGCGGGACGGATCGGCGAGCGCACGCTGCTCGTCCTCGATCTTTCCGATATCGCAAAGCCTTACGCGGAGAAGATGGAGCACTTGGCACGCGTGCGCGACGGCTCGACGGGAACAATCGCCGACGGCTACTGGCTCGCCCAGGTGATCGGCGTCGAGAACGAGGACAACGCCATTCTGCCGCTCTACGCCGCGCTCTATTCGCAAAAGGCGCCCGACTTCGTCTCCGAGAACGAGGAGATCCTGACCGCGATCCGCACGGTGGCCGCCGCCTGCCGCGGCCATGGCGTCTGGGTCGTCGACCGCGGCGGCGATCGCGGCGAACTCTATGCGCCGCTGATCGCGGAGGGGCATACCTTCGTCATCCGCAACAAGGGCGACCGGAAACGTTCTGGCACCTGCTGATCGGTCATTCACAGGCGAACGTGGCCAAGGCCGCCACCGAGGACCTCGCGTCGAGCTGCCCGATGCATTTCGCGACCCACATCGTGCGCGAGGAGCACGGCCAGGAGGTCGCCTGCCGCCTCGACTACGGCTTCAGGTAGGTCGCGGCTGCCCCATCATCCGGACACGCCGCTATGGCTCGTCGTCGTGCGAGGGCTCGGCGAAAAACCGTTGATGCTGCTCACGAACGTCGAGATGCGCCGCAACCGCAAGACGCTGTGGTGGGCGGTCGCGGCCTATCTCACGCGCTGGCGTATCGAGGAGACCATCCGCTTCATCAAGCAGAGCTACGACCTCAAGGACATCCGTGTAATGACCTATCGACGACTGCAGAACATGATCGTTCTGGTCAACGCGGTCGCATTCTTCACCGCTGTTGTGATTGGCACACGGATGAAGCTCGAGATCCTCGCCACGCATCTCATCACCGCGTCCAAGCGCTTGTTCGGCATACCGGACTTTCGCTACTACGCGATCGCCGACGGCATCCGCGAGGTCTGCGCCAGATCACCTCGCAGGGTCGCCAGCC
>JAYTTO010000090.1:0-3425 GCA_043744975.1 Betaproteobacteria bacterium
GGCATTGCGGCGACCAGCGCGACGCTGGCGCTGACGATGCTCGGGCATCGGGACGTCCGGCTGTACGACGCCTCGCTGTCCGAGTGGGCGCCCGATCCGTCGCTACCGATGGCAACCTGATTCAACGCCGTACCAACCGGACTCTCGAACATGATCAGGACTCTCGCCCACGGCATCGCCGGCCTTCTGCTGATGCTGGCCGCCGCCCTCGCCTTCGCGGTCGTCGAGATGGACCAGCCCGCCCCGCCGCTACGCGGCACGCTGGTGTCCGGCGACAAGTTCGACCTCGCCGACCATCGCGGCAAGGTGGTGCTGGTGAACTTCTATTCGAGCTACTGCCGCTACTGTGCACTCGAGATCGGCACGCTCGAGACCTTCCACGACGACCTCAAGGACAAGGGCTTCGAGATCATCGTCATCGGCGTCGACCGGCTCGAGGACAAGACCCGCGTCGCGCGCATGCTCGGCATCTACAACCTGCAGGGCGCGATGGCCGACGAGCTCGACGAAACCGGCTTCGAGCGCAACTATCCGACGCCGACGGCCTACATCATCGACCGTGAAGGCGTTGTGCGCGAGAAGACCACCGGCCCGAAAACGCCGCCGCGCATGCGCGAGTTGTTGGCGCCGTACCTCAAGCAGAACTAGCGCGCCGCCTCGACCGCCATCGCGCCTTCCATTCGGGCGCTCGACGCGAAACGGCCTAGAACCAGATCTCCATCCGCAGCCCACGCGCATCCGTCGGCGGCTCTCCCGACGGCACCCGATGCGCTTCGCGGCGATGGATGCGGCGCGCGACGTCGGCGAGGACCATGGCGTCGACCACATCGTCGATCGCCACGCGACCAGTCCCCAGGCGAAGCCGGACACCGGTGGGATCCGGCAGGCCCGCGCCGAACGCCTTGCGCAACAGGGCTACGCGCTCGCGCTGGCCGGCGGTGGTGCGCTTGCGATGCCGCAACTGGCGCCCCTCGTTGAGGCGACGAAACGCCAGTTCCGGATGCGCCTCGCGTATCGACTCCTGAAGCGCGGGCGTGATCGCGGTGTCGACCTCGCGGACACGCGGCACGATGTTGAACGACTGGATCGACAGGCCGCCGCCTTGCAGCGTCATCGCCTGCGCGTGGTCGGATGCCTCGAGCGCGGCACGGGCCGGCGGACTGAACACGCTGGAGGTCCACCCGGCGCCGAGCAGTTGCCGCGCCGCCTGGTCGCAGCGCCGGCCGCCGGCGACGAATCGCGCGGGCAGTCCGATCGGCATGTCGACCGCCATCGCCACCGGCTGATCCGGCAGCGCCAGCAAGTCGGCGAAGCGCTCGACGAGGCGCACCTCGATCCGCACCGCCTCCGGCCGCTCCATCGAAAACGTGGCGAACGCGGCCACCCAGCCCGAGCGGCACCCATCCACACCCGCCACGGTGACCGATGCGCCGCCCGCCGGTGCGGCTACTGCCGAGCAAAGTTTTCCGCGCTGATCGACCATGCGCCGGATAATACTGTCCGCTTCGCCATCCGCCGCGCCTCATGCTGCCCGCCATCATCCTGCTGCAGGTCGCCGTCCCGCTCGCCCTGCTCGGCACGCTCGCCTTCCGACCACCGCTGTCCCGTAGCGGTGTGCTGGTCTTGGCCGTAGTCTGGGGCGCCTATATGCTCGCGCTCGTTTCGGTGGGCGAGTGGACGATCCTTCCCTGGTGGCTGCCGTATGCGCTGACCCTGGTCTCGGCTCCTGTTCTCTGGCGGCTGCGAATGCGCCTTGCAGACGCGCCGATGTGGCCACGCGACGGGTGGAACCTCGTGCTGCTCGCCCTGGGGGCGACCGCGACCGGCGGCTGCATCGCGCTCACCTGGATTGCGTTCGACGGTCGGCGCCTCCCCGATGGACCGACGGCAGATCTCGCGTTTCCGTTGCGCGGCGGGACCTTCGCGGTCGCGAGCGGCGGCAGCAACGCGCTGCTCGACTTCCACACCGCCAGCTCGGTCGACCCGCGCTATGTCGCGCATCCGGAGTACCGCGTCGATCTGGTCCGGCTCAACACTTTCGGCATGCGCGCGAGCAGCCTCGCACCCGCCGATCCCGCACGCCATGCCGTGTTCGGAACGTCCGTGATCTCGCCCTGCGCCGGTGTGGTGACGAATGCCGAAGGCAGCCTGCCGGATCTGCCCGCACCCGCCGCCGATCCGCACCACACGCTGGGCAATCACATCGTGCTCGACTGCGCCGGCGTCATCGTCACGCTGGCGCACCTTCGGCAGGGATCGCTCATGGTGCGGCAAGGCCAACGCATCGACGCCGATATCGTCATCGCCGGCGTCGGCAATTCCGGCGACAGCTTCGAACCGCATCTCGCCATCACCGCCAAGCGCCGCGGCACCGCGTTGCTGCTCGGCGGCGATGCGATGCCGATCCGCTTCGCCGGCCGCTATCTCACCCGCAACCACCGCCTTGAAAACTAGCCGGCTGGCTTTGGCAATGGTGGCGCTGCTCGGGGCTGCCGGCACGGCACATGCGGCCACGGCGAGCTTCATGTGCAACAAGGCGAAAGGCTGGCTGCAGACGACCATCTGCGCGTCGGACCAGCTCGCCGATCTAGACCTCGAGTTGGCCGTTGCCTATGCGCGGATGCTGCGCGTGACCAAGGGCACGGCCCGCCACACGTTCGACGCCGAACAGCGCAGTTGGTCCGAGCGGCGCAACGAATGCAAGGAGGCCTCCGATCCGCCGGCGTGTCTCGAAGACCGCTACCGGCACCAGATCGCCGCGCTCGAATCCAGACCCGACTACCCCGGCGAGCGCCGTCCACCGCCGGCCGATCTGCCGCCGGATCCGATCGCGGCAGCCGGCCGCGGCTGGACTCGCGAGCTGTCGAAGTACCAGCGCGCCATCCGTGCCTGCCGCGAAGAGGCGCCGAACCCGCTCAGCAAGGCCCTCGTGGTCTGGCGCGCGGGCGATGACGGGACGCGCCCGCCGGGCAGCCCCAAGGGCGCAGCGCCCCCTCCGGGGGTATCGAACGAAGTGAGAGTGGGGGACGTCTTTGGGATGCGGCTGGTCGACTGGCAGCAGAAAGAGTGGACCTGCATGGCGCACGCCGACGGCCACAAGGTGTTCTATTTCCGCGCGCGCGATCCGGAAGCGTCGCTCCCCGACGCAGGTCCGGTCTACCACCTCGATGTGGTGCGGCCACCCGCTTGCCGCGCTGCGACCCAGGTGCTCGACGTGAACGGCAAGCCGGCCGGGTGGATCAGCGACGCGGATTGCTGAACGGCTGAACGTCTACAAAGACGACACGAACGTCGTTAGCGCCTCGCGATCCACCCGCGCCAGCCCCCGAAAACGATCGGCTGCGAGCTGCGCTTCGCCACCATGCCAGAGGATCGCTTCGGCGATGCTGCGCGCGCGGCCGTCGTGCAGGTAGGTGGTGACGCCG
>JAYTTO010000091.1:0-3144 GCA_043744975.1 Betaproteobacteria bacterium
CAGCATTGGTGCAATGCACACCGCCAAGCCGCTTCAGCCTCCTCAGAGTTGTCGGACAATTTCGTCCAACGGCAATTGACGCGAGGCCATCTGACGGGGTTATATTCCGCGTCCGAAAAGCGCGGCGGTACGCCGCAAAAAAGCGCGCCTCGGACTCTCGTCACCACCTTGCCGGAGGAGCAAATTCGTGAGTGATTTTTTCTGGGACCACAACCGCTACGGCGACGCCGAGGCGACCAAGATCAGCAAGCTGTTCCACACCGCCATCCGCGACCTGGTGCGGCGCCGGCTGGCCGAATCGGGCGGCGACTGGAACAGCTTCGTGTACGACCGCAGCTATGACCTGATCACCGCCGCGGACATGGAGAAGGTCGAGGCCGATGTCGTGGCCGCGGGGTATCGCTTCGACGTCTCGGCCACGATCTCCGCCAAGGAAGCCCCGGACAAATACAAGCCGCTCGCCGGCCAGGACCAGCAGGAGGCCACGGCCGAGATCAAGGATGGCCGCCAGGCCGTCGGCCATGGCGACAATGTCGTGACGTACCCGGCCAACGTGACCGGGACCGCGCTCTACGTCCACAGCACCGAAGAGGTGATGGAGCTGATGATGAACGGCGTGCCTGCCGACACCATTGCCGTCATCGACGACTCCGGCGGCACGCTGACCGCGCCGATCCTCGAGCAGTTCAAGGCCGTCGTCTGCATGGGCGGCACCGTGCGCTCGCACCTGGGCATCCTGTCGCGCGAATACGGCATCCCGTGCCTGATGAACTCGAAGGTCGCCGGCATCCGCAACGGCGATCGCCTCGAACTCAACGTCACCGCGCCGGCCAAGACGGCGCAGGACTACCAGAGCGGCGTCGAGAAGACCGCCGCCGTCTGGAAGCTGGTCTAGGAGCAACCTGCACATGGCCACCAATCCCGTCACCTACGCGCAACTGCTCGAGACCAACAACCTTCTGCAGACATTCTCCGACGAAACCTACTGGCTCTGCGTCACCCGCACCACCCAGGAATCGAAGCTGTTCCCGGTGCCGTCGTACATGATGCTGTCGTACCTCAACGCCTACTACCGCTACCCGACGCTGCTGCGCAAGATCGAGGCGCGCATGAGCGCCGAAGAATGCGGCGACCGCGCGCGCAACATGGGCACCAAGACCGACACCCTTACCATGGGCTGGACGTTGCCCGGCTTCTATCTGCTCGGGCGCGAGTGGCTCATCAACATGGGCCTGCTGCGGCCGGAGGACGGCATCGAGGACGTCATCTATGTGATGGACTTCTGGAAGCGCGTGCAGCTCTCCTACCACCGCAACGACGGGCACATCACCAACAAGGAATACGGGCACCGCAGCCAGTTGCTGCCCGAGCGCACGCTGCAGGTGTTCGAGGCCGATCTCTACGATTGCGTCCCCGGCGACGCGCTGCACACCGCGGCCAACAAGTTCATGGCGACGATGTCGCAGTTCCAGTTCCTGTCGCACTGCGAATGCCGCATTGGCATCTGCAACCAGGGGCCGTACAAATTCGGCGAGAACCTCGAACTGATCGTCCGCGACTTCATGGACATCGCCGAAGGCGACTATCCGTGGCTCGACGGCGTCGGCACCGGCGTGCCGTACAACAACCTGACCGTGCCCATGGTGGTGAAGGACACCCACTTCTACCTCATGGACGACTGGGGCAGCTTCGAGTCCAAGCCCGAGTTCCGCGCCGAGAACATCTGCCGCATCGGGCTCTATCACTCCGACCCGTTGACCGACGGCCATGTCCCGCTTGCCATGGAAAGCGCCGCCGTACTGACCGCCAGGTTCGACGAGCTTGCCGCGATGATCACCGATGCCAACCGGCTGCTGTGGAAGCGCATCGCCGGCTGGACCCGCCCGCAGATGATCGAGGCCGGCGCGCTGGTCTACTTCAACATCCCGAAAGATTTGGCGCACATGGCCGGCGTGTACGAGCAGGCCGACTGGATGGAGATCGACGACCGCGCGCGGCGCTTCATCCCGCTGCTTAACGACGAGTTCGGCCGCGACGCGCTGACCGAACTGGTGGGCCTGGTGAGCATGCCGTCGCAGGCCGCCAACGAATACACGATGGGCCAGCATCACAACGCGCCCAAGCGCCTATATTCGCCGATCCCGTACGGCATTCTCGCCACCGGCGACTACACGCGGACATCGGGTCCGCTCTACCCCGGCTCGTCGCTGTTCCGCAAGACTGGCAAGTGGCGCACCAGCCAGGGCCTGCTGACGCAGGACGAGTACAACAAGGCCGTCCGCGCTTTCACGCCCACCGCCTGCAGCCGCGAGTACCGCTTCATCGACGACTACTGGATGAAGTTCCACGGTCACAGCCGCGAAGCCGACGAGCTCTACCGCCACACGCAGGCCAATTCGCGCCGATTGCGCGATCGCGGTGCCGGTCTGAAGCGCGCCGACATCGACAAGGCGCGCCAGGGGTAGCCTTGTGCAGGTAGGCGAAATGATCCGGACCGCCGCACGGCGGTTCGGAGCGGCGCCCGCGCTGGCGTGCGAGGGCGTGACGCTGTCGTTCCGTGAGTTCGACGAAGCGACCGACCGGCTTGGCAATGCGCTACTGGCGCTGGGGTTGCGCCCCGGCGATCGCGTCGCGGTGCTCCTGCCCAACAGCATCGAGTGCCTGGTCGGCTACTACTGCCTGGCCAAGGCCGGGTTGGTGCGCGTGCCGCTCAATTTGCGCGAGACCCGCGCCGAGCACGACTACAAGCTCACCTATTCGGGTTCACGTGCGCTGATCTGCACCGAGGAGTGGACCGGGCTCGACTGCGAAATCGTGATCGACCCGGAGCGCATGCGCCAGCTCATGGCCGATGCATCGCCAGCACCATGCGCCGTCGATCGCGAGCTCGAAGCGCCGCTGCGGCTGGGCTTCACCGGCGGCACCACCGGCAAGCCGAAGGCAGTCACGCTCACCACTCGCGGCGAGGTTGCCGAAGTCGCCAATTTCTTCATCGATCTGCTGCCCGACATTCGTCCTGGCGACACGATGCTGCACGCCGCGCCAATCGCCCATGCGAGCGGCGCTTTTTTCCTGCCGCACCTGCTGCGAGGGGCGCGGTCGGTGATCCTGCCGAAGTTCGACGCCGGCCGCTTCCTCGAACTG
>JAYTTO010000092.1:0-6001 GCA_043744975.1 Betaproteobacteria bacterium
CCCGTGGACGTCGTGATGCTCGACGAACCGACCAACAACGTCGACGTCGCCGGCGTGGATTTCCTGCGGCAGGTCATCGTCGAGGCGCGTGGCGGCCGCGGCGTGCTGCTCGTCAGCCATGACCGGCACTTCGTCGAGGCCCTGGGTGCGCGGATCGTGGAGATAGAGCGGCGATGAACTGGATGGCGACGTTCGATCCGATGTTCTTCCTGCCCTTCGCGACCGGGCTGCTGGTGGCGGCGGTTTTGCCGGTGCTGGGCATGTACTTGCGCCTGCGAGAAGAATGGCTGGCGGCGCTGGCGTTCGCTCAACTGGCGGCGGCCGGGTCGCTCGGCGCGGTGATCCTGGGGTTGCCCATTCTGGTCGGCGGGCTCGGGGTCTCCGGCGTGGCTGCAGCAGCCAAAGCGTGGCTCGCCCGCAGCGGCAACAACGGCTATGCGATCCTCATGGTCGGTGGCTGGGGCGCCGGCATCCTGATGCTTGCCAACGCCCCCATGGCGGACCATGTCGGCCACGCCTTGTTCGATGGCCAGCTGTACTTCACCGGCCGATCGCAACTCTGGAGCATGGCGGCCTTCGCGGTCGTTGCCGCCATGCTGATGCGATCGCTGTCGCGCAAGCTGCTGCTCGAACGCATGTTCCCCGATTTCTTCCGCGCGAGCGGTCTGTCGGCGACGCGGTTCCATCTGCTGTTCGATCTGCTGGTGGCCGGCGGGCTCGCGCTCGCGACCGCGTCGATCGGCGTGATGGCCGCGTTCGCGCTCGTGTTCATCCCCACGATGATCGCGTACCGGTGGGGCAGGAGCTGGCGGCACTCGATGGTGATCGCCACGCTCGTCAGCATTGTCGCCTACGTCGTCGCGTTCGAGATCGCACTCGTGGAGGACCAGCCGTTCGGGCCGGTGCTGGTGCTGTCCCTGGTCGTGGCGGCGTCGATCGCATGGTGCGTGAAGCGGGTCAGATCCCGGTCCTGACGGTCTTGCTTGCCGGATGGCCTGCGGCGTCTGTCCGGCACCTGTTGTTCGTTGACAGGTGGACGGCTGTTGTTCCTATACTCGCGGCGGATCGAGGGTCACGCAAGGCAACAACGGCCACAACGACATGCTCACGTGCGGTCAGCAAACCCAGCCGGACCGGGATCCCGCCAATACGGCGGATACCGAACGGCGATCGGATGAATTCTCGTTGCATTGCACGGCTCACCGATTGCCCGCGACGACAGCACGCATGCTGTGCTGCGGCATGCGGCGACGTCGTGTCGTGAATGCCCGACGGGCAGTCGGCGCAATACCAGACATGGAAACAGTTGTTGCACCCGTTCTACGATCCGTTCCCGACGGTCGAGCACTACCTCGCCGTCGAAGGGGTACCTGACCGGACCACGACGCAGTCATAACGATCGGGACGGCAAGCCGTCCCGGCAGGCAGGGGGGAGAATCGCATGGAATACCTCACCGGCATCGGTTTGCTGGCCGCTTTCCTGGTCGTCGTCGCCATGATCGTGCGCGGCCAGAGTCCGATCATCATGTTGCTGCTGCTCGCGATCGTGTGGGCATTGCTCGCCGGCATCGGCATCAACGACATCCAGTCCAAGATCCTGCAGGGCGGCGGCGTCCAGTATGCGAGCGCCGTCATCATCATCGTGTTCGGCGCCTGGTTCGCGCAGGTGCTCATCCAGACCGGCATCGCCGAAAGCGTGATCCGCTCGGCGGTGGAACTCGCGGGCGACCGCCCCATGGTCACCGCGTTCACCGTCAACCTGGTGACGGCCCTGCTGTTCACGTCCATGTATGGCGTCGGCGCGGCCATCGCCATCGGGGTCATCGCGCTGCCGATCATGCTGAGCCAGGGGATCCCGGCGCGGGTCGCGGCGCCGGTGTTCACGATGGGCGTCGGCGCCGGCGCCTTCGTGAACCTGGTGCAGTTCGGCACCTTCGAGAAGCTCTTTCCGGGCATCAAGTACGAAGCGCCCTGGCTCGGCTACTGGTGGCTCGGCCTCGCAGTCTATGTCGCGTGCGCCTGGCTGATGATCTGGATTTACCTGCGCCACCTCGGCGTGCGCCACGCGGCTGCGGTCGACATGGCGGCGCCGGCGCCGCGCAAGCGCACGGGCTACCACACCTACATCGTGCCGCTGTTCCCGGTGGCAATGATCATGCTGTTCAAGTGGCAGATCATCCCCACGTTCCTGCTCTCCATCGTGGTGGCGCTGGTGCTCACCTCGAAGGACCGCGGCTTCCAGGGCAGTCTCAACCTGTTCAACAAGACGTTCTACGACGCCTTTCCCGACATCGCCACCATCGCGGCGCTGTGGACCATCTGCGGCATGATCATCGCCGCCGGCCAGATGCCGCAGATCTCCGAGGCGCTCAAGCCCATCTTCTCGCCCATCCTGCCGCACACGCCGGGACAGGCGGCGCTGTTCTTCGCCGTGCTCGGCGGCATCGGCAGCATCTATCGCGGGCCACTCGTGGTGATCGGCACCGGCGCCGCGCTGCTGGCGATCCTGCTGTCGATGCACGAGCTGTCCGTGCCCTACCTCTACGCGCTGTGGCTCGCGCCGACGGTGATGCAGGGCAGTTGCGATCCCACCAACTCGTGGACGCTGTGGACCATCGGCTACACCAAGGTGCCGCACGGACAGTTCCTGCAGACCGCGATGCCCTTCGGCTGCCTCATGGTGGCCGTCATGTGCGCGCTCTGCTATGTGATGTTCGGCGCGGCATGAGCGAGCGCCGCACCTACCGCATCGGCATCGACGTCGGCGGCACCTTCACCAAGGCCGTGCTGGTCGACAACGGCACGTTCGAAGTGGTCGATCGCTATTCGGTCATGACGACACACGCCGACGCGCGCGGTGTCGCGGCGGGTGTGATCGAGGTCTTCCGCAATGTGCTCGAACGGTCCGCCGTGGACCCGGCCGATGTCGTGTTTCTCGCCCACAGCACCACCCAGGCCACGAACGCTCTGCTGGAAGGCGACGTGGCGGCTGTCGGCATTCTCGGCATGGCGAGCCGGATGGAGGGCCTGCTCGCACGCGGACAGAGCAACGTGAAGGAGATCGAACTCGCGCCCGGTCGGTTCATGCGGCCCGCGCATCGCTTCCTGACCACCGACGAGCTGAATGAAGACACAGTGCGCGCCGCGCTCGAATCGCTGCGCGACGAAGGCGTCGAGGTGGTCGTGGCGACCAGCGCATTCGGTGTCGACGACCCGAGCGCCGAGGAACTGGTGCTGCGGATCGCGGCGGAGCTGGGGCTGGCGGCCACGGGTGGCCACGAGATCACCAAGCTCTACGGGCTCACCACCCGCACCCGCACCGCCGTGATCAACGCGAGCATCCTGCCGAAGATGATCGGCACCGCCGACATGACCGAAGCCGCCGTGCGCGAGGCGGGCATCATGGCGCCGCTGATGATCATGCGTGGCGATGGTGGCGTCATGGACGTGCAGGAGATGCGCCGCAGGCCGGTGGTCACGATGCTCTCCGGCCCGGCCGCGAGCGTCGCCGGCGCGCTGATGCATCTGCGTGTGTCCGACGGCATCTATTTCGAAGTTGGCGGCACCAGCACCAACATCGGCGTGATCCGCAACGGATTGCCCACGGTGAAGCACGCGCGGGTCGGCGGGCACGACACCTATGTCAACTCGCTCGACGTGCGCGTGATCGGTATCGCCGGCGGGAGCATGGTGCGGGTGAGCGCCAATGGCATCACCGACGTCGGTCCTCGCAGCGCGCACATCGCAGGGTTGCCGTACGCCGCCTTCGCGGCACCCGAGGACATCGTGCAACCGCGGATCGAACTGTTCCGACCCCGCGACGGCGACCCGGACGATTACGTGGCGATCCACACCGCCAATGGTGGGCGTTACGCGCTCACCAACTCGTGCGCCGCGAACGTGCTGGGCTACGCGAAATCAGGCATGCATGCGTACGGCAACCCCGAATCGGCGCGCCGCGCGTTCGCGCCGCTGGCCGAGCGGCTCGGCGTATCGATCGAGGAGGCGGCGCGCCGGGTCCTGGAACAGGCGGCGAGCAAGGTCATTCCCGTCGTCGAGAGCCTGCTCGTCGAATATGCGCTCGACCGCGATCAGGCCCTGCTGGTGGGCGAGGGCGGCGGCGCTGCGGCGCTCATCCCCTATGTCGCGGAACGTATGGGGCTCGCCTTCCAGATCTCGAAGGACGCGGAGGTGATCTCCTCCATCGGCGTGGCGCTCGCCCTGGTGCGCGAGACGGTGGAGCGCGTGATTCCCAATGCGACGCCGGAAGACCTGCAGCGCCTGAAGCGTGAGGCGTTCGATGCCGCGGTCACGCTCGGCGCGGCACCCGAGAATGTCGAGGTGACCATCGAAGTGGACCCGCGCACGCAGCGGGTGCGTGCCACCGCCATCGGTGCTTCCGAGATGCGGGCGCAAGACATGCGCAAGGCCGTCAGCGAGGACGAGGCCCGGAACATCGCGGCGACCTCCATGGGCATGGGCGCGGACACGTTGCGGCTCGCTGCAGCCACCGACCAGGTGCGCGTGTTCCAGGGCACCGTCGAAGAGCGCAAATGGCGCCTCTTCAAGTCGCGCCGCTCGCCGGTGCGTGCGGTGGATCGCGAAGGCGTGATCCGGATCCAGCGCAGCGACGCGGTCGTGGCTGCCGCCACTGCCGGCACCGGCCTCGCGGAACTGCGGCGGCTCTGGGAGGAAGTCACCATCTACAACGGCGACAGCGTGATCACGCCGGACATGTTCATCATCGTCGGGCGCCGAGTTGTCGACCTGTCGGGCGTCGCCGCCCTCGACCAGGCGCTGGCGATCGGCCGCAGCGAACTGGAAGGCCTGGCGCCTGGCGTCGCCGTCGCGCTCGTCGGCATTCAGGGCGCGCGTGGGCTGTGAGCGTGCACGACGACATCGCGCTGGCTCGAGGACTGCTGCGCGAGGATCCGCAGTACGCCCGCATTCCCGAGGCTGAGCGCGACACCCTGGTGACGATGTCGTTGACCGAAGGTCGTGCGGTTGCGGAGGCGGTCCGAGCGCGATGGGGGTGCGATCCGGATGTGATCGCCGCCCGGTTCGGGGTTCCAGTCACCGAGGACGACGGCCATGCCGCGGACTACGGAACCACCGTGGTCTTCGCGGAGTACTTCACGCGGCCGGCACGGATCGTCCTGCATCGATCGGCGATCCGGCGGGTCGATGCGGTGCTCGAAACACAAGCCTTGGCCGGATCGACGGCCCGGTCGGTGTTTCTTGCGCACGAACTCTTTCATCATGTCGATTGCACCGGGCCGCGGCCTTCCCTGGCGCGGCGCCATCGCGTCGCTGTGCTCGCGCTGGGGCGCTGGCGCTGGACGGCCGGACTGGCAAGTCTGGCCGAGATCGCCGCGGGCGCCTTTGCCCAGGAACTGCTCGGCCTGCCGGTGCATCCGAGGTTCTGCGAGCTGGCGTTGCGCGCACCGTCCGGGTGTTCGCCCTGGCGATTCTCGAGACGGTTGTAGTCGAACAGTGCCATCTCGTCGGGTGCCACGTGCACGTAGGCATCCTGCACCGAGTGGAACCGGCCTTCGGACTGACACTCGACACCCGATTCCTTACGGTAGTGGCATGTAAGGAATTGGACCGCTAATCGAGGACATTACGCATGATTGCCACGCTCACGAGCAAGGGTCAGATCACATTGCCAAAAGAGATTCGCGACCGGCTCGGGCTCGACGCCGGGTCCATGCTGGATTTCCAGGTGCTGCCGGACAACACGATCACGGCGCGCGCCCTCAAACCCGATGCCCGCCGGATCCGCGGCCTGCTCAAGTCGCCGCACGCCGGGCCGTTGACGGTGGGCCAGATGGACGAGGCAATCGCCAGGCACCTGCAGGACAAGCACGCCCCGCAGTCCCGCGGACGCAAGCCACCGGGCAAATGATCGGCATCGACACCAACATCCTGCTGCGCCTGTGGCTAAACGATGCCCCGGCGCAGAACAAGCGCATCGACGCGCTGCTGGCGGAGCATGGCA
>JAYTTO010000093.1:0-8024 GCA_043744975.1 Betaproteobacteria bacterium
GATCGTGCAGGTGCCGGCGGCGGCGACGGCGCCCGCCACGCGCCGGGCGGTCCAGCGCCACCCGAGTCCGGTTTCGATCAGATCGCGCGACCATTGCGCGATGCGCGGCGCATCGTCGGTGCGTGCAAGCCGGATGAGCAGCGGCGGTGCCGGCCGCGGCAATCCCACGATCGTCGGTCAGTCCGGCAGGCGCGGTCCGCGTAGCTGTCGTTCCGGGAACGGGCTCACGGCAGCCGGTGTTCCAGGGCGAACAGCGCGCGTGTTGGTTCGCGATCGCGGATGAGGTGCAGGTCCGCGCCGTCGACCATGACCTCGGCGGCACGCCCGCGACTGTTGTAGTTGGAGGCCTGCGCCATGCCATAGGCGCCGGCTGACAGCACGGCCAGCAGATCGCCTTCGGCAATCGCCAGAGCGCGGTCGCGGCCGAGAAAGTCGCCGCTCTCGCACACCGGGCCGACCACATCGTAGGTGACCGGATCGACGGCGCGCGGCGTGACCGCAACAATGTCGTGATGCGCGTCGTACAGGGCGGGGCGGATGAGGTCGTTCATGGCGGCGTCGACGATGGCGAAGTTCTTCGCTGCGCCGGGCTTGAGGTATTCCACCCGGGTGAGGAGGAGTCCGGCGTTGCCGACGAGATGGCGTCCGGGCTCGAACACCAGCTTCTGCGGGCGGTCGCCGAGGCGCTTGACCAGCGCCTCGACATAGGCGCCGGGCGGCGGCGGGGTCTCGTCCCGATAGCGGATGCCGAGACCGCCCCCCACGTCGATGTGATCGAGGACGATCCCGTCCCGGGCGAGCGCGTCGACCAGCCCGAGCACGCGGTCGAGCGCGTCGACGAACGGCGCAATCTCCGTGATCTGCGAGCCGATGTGGCAATCGATGCCGGTCACGCGGATGCCGGGGAGCGCCGCTGCCTCACGGTAGAGCGCCGGGGCGTCCTCGAAGGCGACCCCGAACTTGTTCTCGCGCAAGCCGGTGGAGATGTAGGGGTGGGTTCCGGCATCGACGTCCGGATTGACCCGCAGGCTGACCGGGGCCTGGCGTCCGAGTCCCGTCGCCACCGCGGACAACCGGCGCAGTTCGCTGGCGGATTCGACGTTGAAGCAGAGGATGTCGGCCACCAGCGCCTGGCGCATTTCGGCCCCGGTCTTGCCGACGCCGGAGAACACGACCTTGCGCGGATCGCCGCCAGCGGCGATGACGCGGTCGAGTTCGCCGCCGGACACGACGTCGAAGCCGCTGCCCAGTCGGGCGAACAGATCGAGGATGGCGAGATTCGAGTTCGCCTTCATGGCATAGCAGACGAGATGTGGTCGCTCGCCCAGCGCCTGGTCGAACGCCAGGAATGCCGCGACCAGCGCGGCCCGCGAATACACGTAACAGGGGGTGCCGAAGCGCTCGGCGATCTCGATCAGGCCGACCTGTTCCACGGTCATGCCGCCCGGCTCGAAGCGCTGGTTCAAGGCTTCGGTTCCTTCGGCTTCGCCACGGTCGTGCCGTCCTTGGGCATGACGAGCGGGCCCTTGTTGCCGCAGGCGGACAACAGCAGTGCGGCGAGCAGGCCGGCCACGATCAGCCGCGCCGCGCTCATAGCGACATGAAATGCCGGCTCATCGCCGACAGTTCCGTGCGTGCGGCTTCGTAGTCCGGATAGATGCGCCCGACGGCGCGCCAGAAGCGGCCCGAGTGATCGAGATGCACCAGGTGCGCCAGTTCGTGCGCAACCACGTAGTCGAGCAGGCGTGCCGGCGCCTGCATCAGCCGCCAGTTGAGCCGAACTTCGCGCTTGACGTTGCAACTGCCCCAGCGCGTCGAGGCGTCGCTGAGGAAGACCTTGGGTTTCGCGACCCCCAGCACACCGGCGAAGTGATCGACGCGTTCGGGGAAATGGTGCTCGGCATGCCGCCGGTACCATTTGACCACGGCGTTGCGCACGGCCCTGGGATCGTCCGGTTGCGGCATGTGCACCGACAGGATACCGGTCTCGGCCTGGAGTTCCGTCAGCGTCACGTGGGGATCGTGCGCCACGGACAGCACCAGCGGGCGCCCGAGGTATTCCATCGTGTCCCCGGTCGCCCACGAGCGCGAACGTCCCGGCGAGTGGTGCGACCACTCGTCGAGCTTGTGGAGGATCCAGAGCGCGGCGTCGTGGATTGCCTGCTCGACCGCATGATCGGGCGCGCGCCACGGGGCATGCACCGACAGTCCATGGTCATCGACGAGAAACGCGATCCGCCGCCGCCGCCGGCTGCGTTTGAGCACGAACGACACGTCGCGCCCGCGGAGCGCGACACTGCGGGGCTGCGTGACCGCATCCACCGGAAACAGATCGTTCATCAGGCCCGCGCCGATCCGAGCCGCGCGACTTCTGCCTCGATCCACGCTTCGACCTGGCGGTTGAGTGCATCGGGCTTGAGACCGGTGGGGTCGATGACCGGTCCGATGCTCATGGTCACCATGCCGGGGGGCTTGAGGAATGCGTGCTTGGGCCACACTGTGCCGGCATTATGAGCCACCGGAACCACCGGTGCACCAGTGTGGGTTGCGAGCCAGGCGCCGCCGATCTGGTAAGGGCGATGCTCGCCCGGCGCCACCCGCGTGCCTTCCGGGAACACCACGATCCAGAACCCGGCGCCGAGCCGCGCGGCGCCCTGTTTCTGCAACTGCTGCAGGGCGCGGCGCCCGTTGCTGCGATCGATCGCGATCGGACTCATCATCGCGAGACCCCAGCCGAAGAATGGCACCCGCAGCAGTTCGCGTTTCAACACCCATACCTGCGGCGGAAACACGCTCTGGAGCGCCAGCGTTTCCCAGGCCGACTGGTGCTTCGACAGCACGATGCCGGCGCGATCCGGGATGCGCTCGGCGCCGATCACCTGCCAGTGCAAGCCGCAGACATGTTTTGCGAGCCAGAGCACGGCGCGCGACCACTGGGTGATGACGCGGTATCGGGTGAAGGGCGGAAACGGGAACGTCAGCAGCGCCGCGAGCGCGAAGACAACGGTGAGCGCGCTTTGCCCGATCAGGAACACCAGTGAGCGCACGAACAACAGCGCGCGCCGGGCCGCTCCCAAGCGAGCCGGCCCCCCATTGGGGGGTGCCGACCGAAGGCAGGCTGGGGGGGTTCTCACCTACCGGACGATGTGGCGCACGGCTTCGGCCAGGTCGGCATAGGCCCGGGTGCCTTCGGGCAATCCGCCGGCGTCCATGGTCTTCGCGCCCTTGCCGGTGAGCACCAGCATCGGCTGCGCGCCGCCGGCGTGCGCGGCCTGCAGGTCCCGCAGCGAGTCGCCGATGCCCGGCACGCCGGCAAGACCGGTGCCGAAGCGCTGGGCGATCTCGACAAACATGCCCGGCTTGGGTTTGCGGCATTCGCAACTGTTGTCGGCGGCGCACGGGCAATAGAACACCGCATCGATGCGTCCGCCGGCCTGCCCGAGCAGGCGGAACATCTTGTCGTGGATCGCGTTGAGCATCGCCATGTCGAACAGCCCGCGACCGATGCCGGACTGATTGGTCGCGACCACGACGTGATGCCCGGTATGGTTGAGCAGGGCGATGGCCTCGAGGCTCCCGGGTATCGGTTTCCATTCTTCGGGCGACTTGATGAACTGGTCGCTGTCGACGTTGATGACACCATCACGGTCGAGAATGACGAGCTTCATGGGATGCCTCTGGCGATGGCTCGAGGTACCGACGCGGGCATCAGGCCGCCAGCCTCGAGATGTCGGCCACCGCGTTCATCAGGCGGTCGAGTCTGCCGAGCAGACCCAGACGGTTCATGCGGATGCTGTGCTCGTCGGCCATGACCATCACCTGGTCGAAGAATGCATCGACCGCCTCGCGGACGCCGGCGAGCAGCTTGAGCGCTGCGGTGTAATCCTCGCCCTGCACCAGCGATGCAACCTTGGGCGCCAGTTCGTCGACAGCGGCGAGCAGCGCCTTCTCGGCCGGTTCCTGCATGAGTGCCAGGTCCGGTTCGGGCGCTGCCACGTCGGCTTTGCGGAGGATGTTGCGAATGCGCTTGTTGGCTGCGGCAAGGCTTTCGGCCTCGGGCATGCCGGCGAAGGCGCGAACCGCCTCGAGGCGCGGCAGCACCAGGTCGATGCGCTTCGGCTGCTGGGCGATCACCGCATCGATGATGCCGGCCTCGAACCCGCGTTCGCGCAGATAACCGCGCAACCGCTCGAGCATGAAGCCGAACAGGTCCTGCGCCACACCCGCCGCTACGGTCTCGGTCGGGAACGATCCGCGGGCGAACTCGAGCAGCTGCAGCAGGTCGAGGGGAAGCTGCTTCTCGGCGAGGATACGCAGGACCCCGAGGGCCGCGCGCCGCAGGCCGAACGGATCCTTGTCGCCGGTCGGCACCAACCCGACCCCGTAGATACCGGTGAGGGTGTCGAGCTTGTCGGCCAGCGCCACCGCCGCGGCGATGTTGTCGTCGGGCAGGGCATCGTTGGCGAAGCGTGGACGGTAGTGCTGCTCGACCGCGCGCGCGACCGATTCGTCCTCGCCGTCGTGCCGGGCGTAGTACATCCCCATCGTGCCCTGGAGCTCGGGGAACTCGCCGACCATGTCGGTCACGAGGTCGGCCTTGGCGAGCCTGCCGGCGCGCTCGGCCCGGTCGACGTCGGCGCCGAGCTGACCGGCGATCGTGCCGGCGAGTTTCGCCAGACGTTCCACCCGCTGCAGTTGGGTGCCGAGCTTGTTGTGATAGACGACCGAACCCAGCCGCTCGACGCGCGACTCGAGCGTGCTCTTCCGGTCCTGGTCGAAGAAGAACCGGGCGTCGGCCAGGCGCGCCCG
This sequence comes from Betaproteobacteria bacterium, assembly GCA_043744975.1. Lineage (GTDB taxonomy): Bacteria > Pseudomonadota > Gammaproteobacteria > Burkholderiales. The sequence continues at coordinate 4,810 of JAYTTO010000093.1, forward strand.
CAGCACGCGCTCGTTGCCGTGCACGATGTTGCCGGGGTCGCCGGTACGGATGTTCGAGACGATGAGGAACTCGGGCAGCAGCTTGCCGGCGGCGTCGACCAGCGGGAAGTACTTCTGGTGCTGCTTCATCGACAGGATCAGGCATTCCTGCGGCACCTGCAGGAACGCGGCGTCGAAGCGTCCGCCGTACACCACCGGAAACTCCACCAGGGCGGTCACTTCGTCGAGCAGGCTCGCGGCTTCGGCAAGCCGCGCATGGCGCGCATCGGCGGCGGCGTGCAGGGCTGCCGCGATCGCCGCGCGGCGGACCGCGAACTCGCCCAGCACACAGCCTTCGTCCCGCAACTGGTCAAGATAGGAAGCGGCGGACTCGATGCGGAGCGGACCCGCACCCATGAACCGATGGCCACGCGTCTCGCGACCGGCGGCAAGACCGAGCGCCGTGACCGGCACCACCTGGCTGCCGTGCAGCGCCACCAGGGCATGCGCCGGCCGGGCGAACTGCACGTCCGCGCCGGCCGGTGTCTGGTAGCGCATCACCTTCGGGATCGGCAACTGCGCCAGGGCTTCGCCGAGCGCCTGCTGCAGGCCGTCGGCCAGCGCAATCCCCGGTGCGACGAAGTTCCGGTACAGCGTGTCCTGCTTGCCGTCGGAGGCGCGCTCGAGTTGATCGAGCGCGACGTGCGCCGCGTTCATCACCGCGAGCTTCTTCGCCAGTGCCTGTGTCGGCGCTCCATCCGGGCCGATGGCCACGGACACCGGCAGCACCTTGTCGCGCCGGTTCTGGTCCGGCGCGCGTGCGAGCACCGCGTCGATCGTGACGCCGAGATGCCTCGGGGTGGCCACGATGCGGTGTGCCGCGTCGGCCGCGGCGAGTCCGCGCTTGGCGAGTCCGTTCAGGATGCCTGTCGCGAACGCGTTGCCGATCGCGTCGAGCGCCTTGGGCGGGAGTTCTTCGGTGAAGAGTTCGACCAGCAGCGATTGAGTCATGTCGGCGTCCGCCGGGCCGACCCAAGGACGTCCGCCCCTATCGGGGGTAGCGACCGAAGGAAGCTTGGGGGGATAGTCATCCTGGGCCGCCGGTCGCGACGCTGCCAGCATCGGGAATCCGAGCCGTTCGCGCGATTGGAAGTACGCCAGTGCCACGGCCCGCGCCAGCGCGCGGATGCGGCCGATGTAGCCGGCGCGCTCGGTCACCGAGATCGCGCCACGCGCATCCAGCATGTTGAATGTGTGGGCGCTCTTGAGCACCATCTCGTAGCCGGGCAACGCCAACCCGGCATCGATCAGGCGCCTGGCCTCGCCTTCGAAGTCGTTGAACTGTCGCAGCAGCCAATTGGCGTTCGAGTATTCGAAGTTGTAAGTCGACTGTTCGACCTCATTCTGGTGGTAGACATCGCGGTAGGTGATCCCCGGGGTCCACACCAGATCGAACACGTTCTCGACGCCCTGGAGATACATGCAGAGCCGCTCCAGCCCGTACGTGATCTCGCCCAGCACGGGCTTGCAGTCGAGGCCGCCGACCTGCTGGAAATAGGTGAACTGGGTCACCTCCATGCCGTTCAACCAGACCTCCCAGCCCAGGCCCCAGGCCCCGAGCGTGGGATTCTCCCAGTCGTCCTCGACGAACCGCACGTCGTTGACGGTCGGGTCGATGCCGATGGCGTCGAGCGACCCGAGATAGAGATCGAGAATGTCGAGCGGCGCCGGCTTCAGCACCACCTGGAACTGGTAGTAGTGCTGCAGCCGGTTCGGGTTCTCGCCGTAGCGCCCGTCCTTGGGACGGCGCGAGGGTTGCACATATGCCGCGCGCCAGGGCTCTGGGCCGAGGGCCCGAAGGAAAGTCGCGGTGTGCGAGGTCCCGGCGCCGACTTCCATGTCGTACGGCTGCACCAGCGCGCAGCCGCGTTGGCCCCAGTAGTTCTGGAGCGTGAGGATGAGGTCCTGGAAATGCATGAGCCGTGGTCGGAGACATTGCCGCGACGCGCCACCCGCGTCGCACAGCCGCGAGTGTAACTGCTGCGTACCGCCGGCGCGGTGGCGACGATTCCGCCGGGCTATTTCTTCGCGCGCAGTTCCTCGAGCTGGGTTTCGAGCGCCTCGATCCTCCCCTGCAACTGGTTGAGCAGGTTGTTGACCCGGCCGACATTGAAGTACGAGACGCTTTCGGCCGGTGCGTCGATCTGGTTGCCGTAGCCCAGCCACGACGAGTCGTAGACCTTGACCTTCTCGAACCCGAGTTTCTGCAGCACGGCCGCGGTGTTGGAGGCGCGCACGCCGCTCTGGCAGTACACGATGGTCTCCTTGGTGCGGTCGAGCTTTTCGTAGAGCCGCAGCAACTCCTCCTCGGTCTTGAGGTTGAAGCCGTCCTTGCCGCTCACCAGCTTGCGTTGCAGTTTGCGCGGCGTGTCGGGATCGGCCCAGTTGGCCTCGTACGGAATGTTGATGGCGCCGGGGATGTGTCCGCCGCGCAGGGCGCGCACGTCCTCGCCGTTGAACTCCCTGGCGGTGCGGGCATCGATGATCTGGACACCGGGTTTGTCGATGCTGTCGATGACCTGGCGGGTCGACACCAGCTGGTCCGGATCGGGCCGCAGCGTCAGCGCGATCGGCGGCAGGCGGGTCGGCTCGGTCGCCACCGGCTTGCCGGCCGCCTTCCAGTCGTCGATGCCGCCGTGATAGACGCTCGCCCGCTCCCCGCGCAGCCATTGCATCGTGATCAGGCCGAAGTACGGACCGGTGCCCGCCTTGGCCCCGTAGAGCACGATCTCGCGCGACGGGTCGATGCCGGCGTCGCCCAGCGCCTGCTGCAGTTGCGCCACCGGCAGGTAGTCCTCGCTCTTCGAGTCGCGCAGCTGCACCAGGATGTCGTCGATGTTCACGGCGCCGGGGACATGGCCCTTGCGATAGTCCTCCTCGCTGCGGACGTCCCAGACGATCGCACCGCGTGCGCGCGCGGCCTCGACCTCGTCGGTGCCGACGATCGGCGCGGCGGACGCGCCGGCCGCGACCATGAGTACGGCAAGGAAGGGCAGTTGCCAGCGGATGTTCATCGAAGAGCCTCCTGGGCGGTCGGTGCAGCGAAGGGTGCCGATCTGCACGCCGGCCCCGTTATACCGCGCGCCCATTGCGGTCGCAACGCACGCAAGTGGCGTGCAACTGGCGGGTCAGCGGCGCCGCATTGCCACCAGCAGCAGGGTGAGGGCGAGCACGAC
>JAYTTO010000094.1:0-2535 GCA_043744975.1 Betaproteobacteria bacterium
CCTTGACGACAAGGGTAGGCATGTAGACGTGAAGCGTGGGAACGACTGTCAATTTTAGGCGCTAAGGTCAGACTTTCATAGGTAATGCTCCGCCAAAATTTAACTTGTCGGCGGTTTTAAAACGCGGCCTCGCGTGTTAGCTTGCCGTCGCCTTGCGTGCTGTCAGGCGCCCTCGACGGCGGCAACTGGCACCGATGGTGCTGTCCGGCATTCTCGTTCGACGCCCTCGCGGGTCTTCCGACAAACCGGCGGCATCCGTTTCGAAGCTACCTATCCAACCTCGTCAACACAAGGAGAATCCAGATGGCCAAGGCACCCGCCGACAACACCGGCAAACCCGTAGAGGCGCAGCAGGCGCCGAAGGTGAAATGGGATACCTCTTCGCTCAAGAGCAGCTACGCCAACTTCTGCAACGCCACCAGCACGCGTGAGGAGGTCGTTCTCAATTTCGGCGTCAACCAGAACTGGGACCGCATGGCCGGCGAGGTCGAGATCGAACTCGATCACCGCATCATCTTGAGCCCGTTCGCGGCGAAACGGCTCAGCGACCTGCTCCAGAAGCTGATGGCAGAGTACGAGAACCGCTACGGCGAGCTCAAGTAAGGGTGTTGCCGCCGCAGGAGCAGCCTGGGCGCACCGAGACCGCTGCATCCGCGGGTTCGCCGTCCCTGTCGTCCGCGACCGGCACGCCCGGGGACGACAGGGCCGCTCTCTGGGCAGCCCTGTCGTTGCAGCCGTTCGCGCCCGCCGCCGGCATCGCGTGGCTGACGTTGCTGTCGCAGCGCATCTCCAACCTCCGGACCGCCGCGGTGTTCCTGCGCAACCCCGACGGCGAGCCCGGGCTGCTGGCCGGATGGCCCCAGGACGCACCGGTCGGGGACGAAATGACGGACAGCGCCCGCGAGGGCATCGAACGCGCGGTGCCGCTGGCGCTGTCGTCCATGCGCGGTTTTCACCTCGTCTGTCCGATCGCCGCCGGCAGCGGTGCGGTGGCGGTCGCCGAGGTCACGCCCTTGGCGGTCCCCGCGCTGCAGGCCGCTCTCGACGAACTGCAATGGGGCACCGGCTGGCTCGAAGCGGCATTGAGCCGGGAGGCAGGCGCGGCCGCGCTGGCACGGGCCGACCGGCTCGAGCTGGCGGCACGCCTGTGTGAAGACATCGCCCGGGCGAGCGATGCCGTGTCCGCGGCATCCGTGCTCGCGGCCGGCATCGGGGCCGCCTTTGGCGCGACCGCCGTCACGGTCGGTCTGCAACGCCGTCGCGAACTCGCCATCGTGTCGCGTGCGCCGGTACCGTCGCTCCGCCTGCGCCCCGACCACGAGCTGCTCGCGGCGATGGCGTCGGCCATCGATTCACAGCGCGCGTGGACATTGCCCGCCTTCTCGCCGTTACCCGGGATGACCGATGCCGCGGGACCGGCGGCATCGGTCGACGCCGAGCGGCAGTCCATCGCGGGATCCGCTGCCGACGCGACGAGCCGAAGCGAGGCCGGGTCCGGACCAGCCGGAGAGACAACACCGCGCGCCACCGCGGCCTTCGCGATTCCATTGCTCGCGCTCGATGTCGCCGCCGGTGCCATCGTCGTGGAACGTCCGCTCGACACTGGATTCGATCCGGATGTGGTGGCCTCGCTTGAGGCCATCGCGCTTCAGGCTGCGCCGCTGATCCACGCCAAGCCGATGTCGCGTCCGACGCAGGTGACGCCGGGCCGCCGTCTGTTCGTCGCGCTGTTCGGCCCGGTCCGCCTGCGGCTCAAGCTGCTGATGGTGGCGTTGCTGGCCGCGGCGCTGGTGGTCATTGGCGCCACCGGCAGCTACTCGGTACCCGTGAGCGGTATCGTCGAAGGCGCGCCGTATCGGGTCGTCACGGCACCGTTCGCGGGGCCGCTCGCGGAAGTCCCGGTCCGTCGTGGCGATCCCGTCACGCGTGGTCAGATCCTTGCGGTGCTCGACGATGCCGGGTTGCAGGCCGAACGGCTGCGCCTCACGGCGGAACGCGAGCAGTTGTTGGCCGAACTGAAGGAGGCGAAGAACAACCGCGATTCGTCCCCGCCGGAGGACATCGACGTGCGGTTGAAGGAGATCCAGATCCGCCAGCGCACAATCGAGGACCGCATCGGGCGCGCTCGCGTCATCAGCCCGGTCGAGGGCGTCGTCGTCGGGGGCGTCGGCCTGGGTGCCGCCGGCAACACGGTGCCACAAGGTGAAGCGCTGTTCGAAGTTGCACCGGTCGACAGCTATCGGCTGGTGCTTTGGGTCGACCGGCGCGAGGCCAGCCAGGTCCGCGAGGGACAGTCGGGCAGCCTGCGCATGGCGCCTGGCAATCAGGAGGTGGCGTTCACGGTGCGCCGGCTGACCGCCGTCTCGGCCCGCGTGGCCGGGCAGGCGCGCGTCCGGATCGAGGCCCAACCCCAGGGATTTCTCGGCGCCGCGATCGAACCCGGTACCGAAGGCACCGGTGCGATCGATGTGGGCAAGCGCAAGCAGGTGTGGATCTGGTGGCGCGAGGCGCAGCGCGAGTGGGGCGAACTGTGAG
>JAYTTO010000095.1:0-3526 GCA_043744975.1 Betaproteobacteria bacterium
CTCGGCATCGCGATCCTCGACGAGCCGGGCCTGCTGGACTTGTTGCAACGCAACGGCGAAACTTCGGCCACGCCGAATCCCAATCTCTCCTGATTCCGAACCCATGAGAAAAGTCACCACCGCGGTATTCCCCGTTGCCGGCCTCGGCACCCGATTCCTGCCCGCCACCAAGGCGATGCCCAAGGAGATGCTCCCGGTCGTCGACAAGCCGCTGATCCAGTACGCGGTCGAGGAAGCGGTCGCCGCCGGGATGACGCAGATGGTCTTCATCACCGGCAAGAACAAGCGGGCGATCGAAGATCATTTCGACAAGGCCTACGAACTCGAGACCGAACTCGAGGCCAAGGGCCGGACCGAACTGCTCGACACCGTGCGCAACATTGTTCCGAAGAACGTGAGTTGCATTTACGTACGCCAGCCCGAAGCCCTCGGCCTGGGCCATGCCGTGCTGTGCGCCAAGCCGGTGGTCGGCGACAATCCGTTCGCGGTGATCCTGGCTGACGACCTGATCGACGGCGAGCCGTCCGTGCTCAAGCAGATGGTCGCGATCTACGAAGAGCGCCAGTCGTCGGTGCTGGCGGTGCAGAAGATCCCACCCGAGGAATCGAACAAGTATGGTGTGATCCGCAACGAGAAGTTGGAGGACCGGCTGCACCGCATCGCGGCGATCGTCGAGAAGCCGAAGCCTGCCGATGCGCCGTCGGACCTGGCGGTCGTCGGGCGCTACATCCTGTCGCCGGCGATCTTTCATTTTCTGGAGCGGATCGGCAAGGGCACCGGGGGCGAGATCCAGCTCACCGACGGTATCGCGCAACTGCTGTTCCACGAGCCCGCACTCGCGTGGGAATTCCACGGCACGCGCTATGATTGCGGTTCGAAGCTCGGATATCTCATGGCAAATTTCGTATATGCATTGCGGCACCGTGAGGTCGGCCCGGCGTTCGCGGCCTTCGCCTCCGGCATCGCGCGCGGCAAGGCTGGTTGATCCGGCGGTGGCCATCCCCGACGCCGCCGAGGTGCGCGCGGTCCTCGCTGCGGCGGAGGTGATCTGCCCGGCCGGGCAGGTCACCGCGGCGGTCCACCGCATCGCCGATGAAATCACAGCAGCGCTGGGAGACCGCTCCCCGCTGGTCATTGCCGTCATGGGCGGCGCGGTTGTGTTTGTCGGCCAGTTGCTGACGCTGCTGCGGTTTCCGCTCGATCTCGATTACGTCCATGCCACGCGCTATCGCGATGGCACCACGGGCGGCGAGATCGTCTGGAAGGTCCGGCCGCGCGAAGACGTCCGCGGACGCGTGGTGCTGGTGGTCGACGACATTCTCGATGCCGGCCATACGCTGGCGGCGATCCGGGCATCCCTGCTGGATGCCGGCGCGGCCGAAGTTCACATCGCCGTGTTCTGCGAGAAGCACCTCACGGCGCCCAAGCCGGTCCGTGCGGATTTCGTCGGGCTGGTGGTGCCGGACCGCTACGTGTTCGGGTTCGGCATGGATATCCACGGCGCCTGGCGCAACCTGCCCGCGGTATACGCCGTGGCGGAACCGGACTCGACATGAGATCTCCTCTCGGCATCATCGGCGGCAGCGGCCTCACGCAGCTTGCCAACCTGGCGGTGCAGCGGCGCCAGGTCATGCGCACACCCTACGGCGACCCGTCTGGCGCGCTCACCTTCGGCGAATTGCAAGGTCGCGAAGTCATCTTCCTTGCGCGCCATGGCTACGGCCACACCATTGCACCGCATGAGGTCAACTATCGCGCGAACGTCTGGGCCATGCGGGATGCCGGCGTGGAGCGCATCGTCTCGGTCGCCTCGGTTGGCGGGATCCGGGCCGATCTCGGACCGGGCGTGATCGCCGTGCCGCACCAGATCCTCGACTACACGTGGGGCCGGCGCAGCACCTATTTCGAAGGCCCGGAACAGCCCGTCACGCACATCGACTTCACGCATCCGTACACGGAATCGCTGCGCCGGCAGTTGCTCGAATCGGCCGCGCGCGCCGGCGAAAAGGTGGTGGCCGATGGCGTGTATGCAACCACCCAGGGCCCGCGGCTGGAATCCGCGGCCGAAGTCGACCGGCTCGAGCGTGACGGCGCCACCATGGTCGGCATGACCGGTATGCCAGAGGCCGCGCTGGCGCGCGAACTCGAGCTGGGCTATGCCGCGCTTGCCGTGGTGGTGAACCATGCCGCGGGCCGCGGCGACAGCCGCGAAGGCATCCGGATGGAAGACATCATGGCGATCCTGGAACAGGCGATCGCGCGCGCCCGGCACATCCTCGAAGCCCTGGTGCTGGACGATGGCGGTTCGTGAAGTCTTGCGGATGGGCGATCCGCGCCTGCTGTTGCAGGCGCAGCCGGTGGAGCGTTACGGCACGCCCGCCCTGCGCCGCCTCGTGACGGACCTGATGGACACGATGAAAGCGATGAACGGCGCCGGCATCGCCGCGCCACAGATCGGTGTGAGCGAGCAGGTGGTGATCTTCGGCGGCTTCCCGACGCCGCGATATCCGGATGCCGATGCCATTGCGTTCACGGTCCTGGTCAACCCCGTGCTCACGCCGCTCGGCGACGGGATGGAGGAGGGCTGGGAGGGGTGTCTCTCGGTGCCGGGCATGCGGGGCATCGTGCCGCGCTATCACCGGCTGCGCTACACGGGGTTCGATGTCGAGGGCAAGCCGATCGATCGCAGCGTGGAAGGCTTTCACGCGCGCGTGGTCCAGCACGAGTGCGACCACCTGCTGGGCATCCTGTATCCGATGCGCATCACCGACATGTCGCGCTTCGGGTTCACCGACGTCCTCTTCCCGGGCGAGAACCTGGAAGACGACTAGTTAGTCGGAGGCGGAGCGTCGGTGAGCGCCGGGCCGCCCCAAGCGAGCCGGCCTCCCATTGGGGAGGTGGCGACCGCAGGAAGCCTGGGGGGTTCTGACTAGGTTGCAAGTTCTCGCAGCAGCTCCGCCTCGAGGCGGATCACGCGCCGGGTGTCCGTCAGCGCGTCGCCATCGATCAGAAAGGTGTCCTCGGCACGGGCGCCAAGCGTGTTGATCTTCGCGCTCTGGACATTGATGCCGTGCTCGGCGAGCACCCGCGCCACCCGCGACAGCAGGCCGGGACGATCGCCCGCGATGAGCGACAGGTAGTACGAGTTGCCGCGCTCGTCAGGATTGATCGTGACCTCCGGGGCCAGCGGAAAGGCCTTGAGCTGGCGCGGCACGCGGCTCGTGGTCGGTGCGGCCAGCGGGGTATTGGCCGCAAGGCGTTCGGCCAACTCGTGCTCGATGAAGTTCATCAGGTCGCGATAGTGCGACCGCGCGTTGCTCGGGTCGAGCACCTGGAAGCTGTCGAGCGCATAGCCATGGCGGGTGGTGTAGATGCGCGCTTCGACGATCGTGAACGAGATCCTCTCGAAGAAGCTGCACACCTGCGCGAAGAGGTTGGGGCGGTCGGGGCTGTACACGAGCACCTGCAGGCCCTCGCCGATCGGCGACAGCCGGGCCCGCACGATGGCCTCGGGCGTGTCGACGCG
>JAYTTO010000096.1:0-3088 GCA_043744975.1 Betaproteobacteria bacterium
CAGGTGGTCTTGCCGGAGCCGGACGGCCCCAGCATCGAGAAGAACTCGCCGTCCGCGATGCTGAACGAGACGTCATCGACCGCCCGCACCTCGCCGAAGGTGCGGCTGACGCGGTCAAACGCAACCGCCGGCGTACCGGATGCCGCCACGGCAGGAAGCCGCGCGCCGATCAGCGGCGCTAAGCTCAGCGCCCGCCGAGGATCGCGATGTAGTCCGACACCCAGCGATAGTAGGGGACGCAGCCCTTGGGGTCGGCGCATTTGGCCGTCGGGGTCTTCCAGAACGAGATGCGGTCGAACTCGTTGGTGCCGTTGGTCTCGCAACCGGTGTCGGTCAGCAGCGCATTGCCCTTGCACGCCGCCGGCACCGACGGGTTGGAGCCAAACCACGCCGCGAGATCGCCCTGGAGCTTGGTGTTCAACGAGTGCTCCATCCACAGGTAGGCACAGTTGGGGTGCTTCGCGGCCGAGTGCAGCATCGTGGTGTCGGCCCAGCCGGTCGCGCCTTCGCTCGGCACCACGCTCGCGATCGGCTGCTTCTCGCCCTGCAGCAGATTGACCTGGAAGCCCCACGACGACGAGGCCACCACGCCTTCGTTCTTGAAGTCGTCGACCTGCGCCATGGCATCGTGCCAGTAGCGCGACACCAGCTTGCGCTGGCCGCGCAGCAGCTCGAGGGCCGCCTTGTACTGGTCTTCATTGAGCTGGTACGGGTCCTTGATGCCGAGCTCGGGCTTGGTAGCCTTGAGATAGAGCGCCGCATCGGCGATGTAGATCGCACCGTCGAAGGCCTGGACCCGCCCCTTGTTGGACTTGCCGTCCGGCAGGGTCATCTCCTCGAACACCACCTTCCAGCTCTTGGGCGGGCTCTTGAAGACGTTGGTGTTATAGGCGAGCACGTTGTAGCCCCACTGGTACGGCACGCCATAGTGCTTGCCGTCGACCGTGTGCCACGGCGCCCTCTGCAGCCGCGGGTCGATCTTGCCGTAGCTTGGGATCAGGCCGACGTTGACCTCCTGCACGCGCTTGCCGGCGACCAGTCGCAGGCTGGCGTCGCCCGAGGCCGTGACGAGGTCGAAACCGCCCTCGTTCATGAGCGCCACCATCTCGTCGGAGGTGCCGGCCGTCTTGACGTTGACCTTGCAGCCGGTCTTCTTCTCGAAGCCGGTGACCCAGTCGTAGGCCTTGTCGGATTCGCCACGTTCGATGTAGCCGGGCCAGGCCACGATGTCCACCGCGCCCTCGCCCTTGCCGACCTTCTGCAGGGGGGCGGCCGACGCGGTCCCGGCCGCGATGCCGAATGCGGTGGCGAGGGCGACGACGCAGACACCGGCGGCACGCGGTTGAAGCAGCTCGACGAGGGTAGGCATGCGACTCTCCTGTTGGACTCGGTGGACGCGGGCGGCAAGGCGTTGCCGCACGGGACTGGCGAATGCTATCCAGAACCTTCCGGGCGTGGCAAGCAACAAAAACCAAGGTCGGTAACAGGCTCGACGGACCGGCCTGCGCACAAAGCACTACGGCGCATGTACGCAGTGCGCCGGCCTTACCGTTCGCTGCCGTTCAGTGCCAGGAAGCGCTGTCCGTCGCGGCCGGCCCGCAGCTTGAACACCGGGCGCGGTACCGTGCTCTCGTAGTACGGCATCATCTTCGGCGCCAGCCCAGCCAGCGCGGCCATGCGTTTCTCGGGCGCCGGGTGGGTGCTCATGAAATCGCTCTTGCCAGCGCTGCCCGTTGCCTTGGCCATCTTCTGCCAAAGCGTGATCGCGGCGCGGGGATCGTAACCGGCCTTCGCGGCAAGTTCGATGCCGATGCGGTCGGCCTCGCTCTCGGCCTCACGGCTGTTGGGCAGCGTCAACGTCACCTGCGCCGCCTGGGTGGCGGCCTGCCCGACCATCTGGCCGTATTGCGGGCCCGTGAGCACGGCGAGCACCTCGACCCCGAGCTGCGTTGCCAACTGGCGCGACATCTTCTCGGCCTGATGCTTCGAGAGGGCGTGAGCGATCTCGTGCCCCATCACCTGGGCGATCTCGTCGTCGGTAGGATTGAGTGCGACGATCAGCCCGGTATAGAAGGCCATCTTGCCACCCGCCATGCACCAGGCGTTGATGGTCTTGGGGTCGTCGATGACCTTGACGCTCCACTTCCAGCTGGAGGTCTCGGGGCGATAGGCGATCGCCTGCGGAATCAGGCGCTCGGTGATGGCGACGACTCGCGCCGTTACCGCCGGATCATTGTCGAGCTTGCCGGCCTTCTGGTACGGCGTGAGCATCTGGACGTAGGCCTGGGATGACGACGCGATCGCATCGGCTTCGGAGACGACCATGAACTGCTTGCGACCGGTGACCGGATTCGTCGCGCAAGCTGCCAGTGCCAGCAGCAGGCCACCGAGCGCGAACGCGCGCATTGCGCTGCTCATGCGTGCAGCCTGCTGTAACGCGGGACCTTGGCCATGAGGTAGTCCATCTGGTCGCGGAGGATCTTGCGGTTCTGCAGAATGAGGTGCTCGTACTTGTTGGGCACATACGGGGCGTAGAGCAGCGGCATGCTGGCCGACTCCGGCGTGCGCCCGCCTTTGCGGATGTTGCAGACGCGGCAGGCCGTAACTACGTTCATCCAGCGGTCCTTGCCGCCGCGATACGTGGGCACGACGTGGTCACGCGACAATTCTCGCTCGCGATACCAGTCGCCGCAGTAGGCGCAAACCTGACGGTCGCGCGCGAACAGGGCGCTGTTGGTGAGGTGCGGTTCGGCGTGGTGGTCCTGGGTGATCTCGCTCGCACCCCTGATCGCGATGATGCTGGCGGTGGAGAGCGTCGAGCGCTCGCCGGAGAGGCGGGAGATGCCGCCGTGGTAGGTGGCGACGACCTCCCCCAGGGACCACGCGACCATGCGCCGCGCCTGGTAGGTAATGGCTTCCTCGACCATGATCCAGCGGCTGGGCAGGCCGGTCATGTCGAGTGCGAGAATCATCGCCACGGCAACACACTCCCCGGTTGCGGTGCGGACTCACGATGGCCACTACGAAGGAGCCCGCGCTCCTGTGAATGATCCGGGAGTGTATACGGCCCGTGTGACAGGTAGCAATC
>JAYTTO010000097.1:0-5743 GCA_043744975.1 Betaproteobacteria bacterium
AGCCACCGAGGCACCCGGGTTTGATGTTCTTTTCGGCGGCGTACTTCGCAGCCGATTCTTCAACCATCTTGCGGACCATCGCCTTGTCGCCATTGATCCAGTCGGTGGCGGCGCGCCACTCGGTGCCGGTCCATTGCTGAAACCGCACCAGCCCGCTGCCGCCGTGATCCTCGCACGACAGCTTCACCGGCGGCAGCATCGTGTTGAAGCCCAGTGCCTTCAGCCGGCCGGCGTTGATGTCGAGGTTCTCGATGCCCCAGCGCACCTGCTCGCCGGTCATCGGCTTCTTGCCGTACTTGGCCTGTGCCGTGCGGACCGCTTCGACCGTCAACATGGCCGCTCCGACACCGCGGTTCCACAACACCGTGCCGACGAGTTCCGCCTTCTGCCCCTTGTTGAGCTTCTTGTAGACGATGTCCTCGATGTCCTTCACCACCGGATAGCCCTTGCCGCCCAAGTTGAGGCTTGCCGCGTAGTAGCCGGTGGCCGCGGGGCCGGCGACGACGGTGTCGATCTCCGAGCCGGCCCACCAGTTGCCGATCATCTTCTCGCGCGGGAAGCCGGTCTTCTGCGCGGTCTGCAGCGCGGTGGCGGTCATCACGCCCCAGCCCCAGAGGATCACGTAGTTCGGCTGGTACTGGCGGATCTGCAGCCACTGCGACTGCTGCTCGTTGCCGGGGTGCGGCACCGGAATCAGCTTCAGTTCAAAACCGAGTTTCTTCGCCTCGGCCTCGAGCACCGGATGCGGCTCCTTGCCGTAGGCCGAGTCGTGATACAGCAGGACGATCTTCTTGCCCTTGAGGTTCTGGGCGCCGCCCTCCTTGTCGCCGATGAACTTGACGATGGCGGTCGCGCCGTCCCAGTAGTTGGCGAGGATCGGGAAGACCCAGGGGAACACGCGGCCATCAGTGGCGTCGGTCCGGCCATAGCCCCACGTGATGAGGGGGATCTTGTCGACCGGCGCCTTGTCCATCAGGGCGTAGGTGATGCCGGTGGAGAGCGGGTGGATGGCGGTGGGGCCGGTGGCCGAGCGGGTCTTGAGGCGCTCGTAGCATTCGAGACCTTTGGCGACGACGTATTCGGTTTCGCACTCCTCCCAGCTCAGCTTGATGCCGTTGATACCGCCGTCGCGCTCGTTGACCAGGTTGAGATAGTCGATGAAGCCGGAGAACAACGCGGCGCCGTTGGCGCCGTAGGGGCCGACCCGATACCCGGTGATGCCGACGAACTGCGTGCCCGCCTGCTGGGCCGAGGCCGGGGCGGCAACCAGCGCACCGGCAACGGCGGCGAACAGCACAGCGAGGCCGCGTTTCCACTGCTTCATGGTGTTTCTCCTTTGGTTGGTCCGCGTCGTCGTCGCGACGCCTCTTGCAGGTTCATCAACGCGCTGCCCGCGCCGACGCGTTGACCATGTCGCCATCAATGCGGGAATGGCCATAGTCTCAGCTTTTCCTTGCCGATCTGCCACAGGCGCGCGAGGCCGTGCGGCTCGACGATCAGGAACGCGATGATCAGGGCGCCGAACACCACCAGTTGCACCATCGAGGTGATGCCCGCCGCCAGGTTGAGGTTGAGCAACTCCGCCGCCCACGGCAGCAGCCGGTCGAGCGCGATCGGCGCCAGGGTGATGAAGGCCGCGCCGAGGAACGAGCCCAGGATGCTGCCGACACCGCCGATGATCACCATGAACAGGATGCGGAACGACAGGTCGAGGTTGAAGCCTTCGGGTTCGACAGTGCCCAGGTAGACCGAGGCGTACAGGGCGCCGGCGACGCCGCAATAGAACGAGCTCACGGCGAACGCGATCAACTTGGTGCGCATGATGCGGATGCCGATCACCTCGGCTGCGACATCCATGTCGCGGACCGCCATCCAGGCGCGCCCGATGCTGCTGCGCACCAGGTTCTTCGCCGCGAGTGCCATCAATGCCACGATGGTGAGCACCAGCAGGTATTTGCGGACCGGGTTATCGAAGGCGAACCCGAGGATGACGACCGGCTGCGCCGAGATCACGCCCGACGAGCTGTTGTTGGAGAACCACGACACCTTCACCAGCAGCCAGGGGATGAAGAACTGCGCGGCCAGCGTCGCCACCGCCAGGTAGAAGCCCTTGATGCGCAGGCTCGGCAGCCCGAAGCCGATGCCGACCACTGCCGCGGTCAGACCACCCAGGGCGAAGCTGCCCAGCACCGGCATCCCCGGGATGCGCAACTGGAAGTTGTACGCGGCCACCGCGCCCACTGCCATGAACGCGGCCGTGCCGAGCGACAACTGGCCGGCGTAGCCGGTGAGGATGTTCAGGCCCAGCGTGGCCAGCGCGAACACCAGGAACGGCAGCAGGATCGCGGTCAGCACGTAGTCGCTCGATACCAGCGGCAGGACCGCGAAGGCGAGGACCAGCAGCACCGCCACGCCGATGCGGTCCTGGCGGATCGGGAACAACTGCTGGTCGGCGGCGTAGGTGGTTTTGAACTGCCCGGCTTCGCGATAGAACATGGTCGTCCCGGGCGCCTAGACGCGGTCGATGTGTTTCTCGCCGAACAGGCCTTCGGGCCGGATCAGCAGGAACAGCAGCGCCAGCATGTAGGCGAACCAGCCTTCGATGCCGCCGCCGACCAGGGGGCCGAGGTAGACCTCGGCCAGCTTCTCCGCGGCGCCGATGATCAACCCGCCGACGATGGCGCCCAGGATCGATTCGAAGCCGCCCAGGATCAGTACCGGCAATGCCTTGAGTGCGATGAACGTGAGCGCGAATTGCACGCCGTTGCGGGCGCCCCACAGCAAGCCTGCAACGAGTGCGACGAACCCGGCCACAGACCAGACGATGGCCCAGATCTGCTGCAGCGGAATGCCCACCGCCAGCGCGGCCTGGTGGTCGTCGGCCACCGCCCGGAGCGCGCGGCCGATGCGCGTCTTGTTGAAGAACACGGCCAGGACTGCCACCAGCACGCCGGCGACCGCGGCCGCCGTCAGATCGAACTTGCTGATGAGGATGCCGAACCGGTCCATCACCATCTGGATCGGTTCATCCTGCAAGCCCAGGTCGAGGCGACGCACGTCGGAACCCCAGATGAGCTGCGACAGCCCTTCGAGCAGGAACGAGAGCCCGATGGTGGCCATGAACAGCGTGATCTGCGGCTGATTCACCAGCGGGCGCAGCACGATGCGCTCGGTGAGCACGCCGAGCAGGATCATCACTGTCAGCGTCAGTGCGAGCACCACCCAGAACGGCAGCCCGGTCTTCTCCTGCAGCCCGACGAAGGTCAGCGCCGCGAAGAACACCATCGCGCCCTGGGCGAAGTTGAACACGCCCGAGGCCTTGTAGATGAGCACGAAGCCGAGCGCGACCAGCGAGTACATGACGCCCGCCAGCAAACCCCCGATAAGTACCTCAAAAAAGAACCTGACTAGCGACATTGCTCAGCGTCCCTCACCCTCGGTTTCTCTCCCGGAGGGAGAGGGATGTCTACTGCCCCCTTCTCAGGGATGTCTACTGCCCCCTTCTCAGGGATGTCTACTGCTCCCTTCTCAGGGATGTCTACTGCTCCCTTCTCCCTCCGGGAGAAGGGCTGGGGATGAGGGAAAGATGAGGGAACCCTGAGTGCCGATTGCGAGGTTGCGTTGCTGTTGACCGGTCCCGTGGTTGTTGCAGGCACCTGCAGGCGTAGTGGTTGAACTTCGTCGCCAATCAGGAAAGCAAGTAGTACCCCCGGCCTCGCTGGGGACGCCGCGCTTCAGTACTTCTGGATCATGGTCATCTGCTGACCATCCTGCCTGATCTCCAGGCGGCTGAGAAAGCTCATGCCGAGCAGGACGAACGGCATGTCGCTGCCCTCGTGCACCACGCCGTCGACGTTGGTGAGCGCGATGTTGCCCACCTTGACCGCGTCGAGCTTGATCCGATAGACCAGGGCGATGCCGTTGGCCGTGTTGCTGGTGCCGCGCTGGCCCTTTTCGTAGTCGATCCCGAGGCGCTTCGCATCCGCGGCGCCGAGCGACACCATGGTCGCGCCGGTGTCGACCAGGAACTTGACCGAGCCGCCGTTGACCGACCCCTGCGTGATGTAGTGGCCGGAACTGTCTGCATTGAGCGTCACCACCGGCTTTCCGCGCAGGGCGTTCGCCGCGTACACGCCCTGGCCGATCGACAGCGTCCGGCGCTTGCCGTCGATCTCGAGGACGGCGCTGTCCGCGGTCGAGCTGATCAGCCGCACGCCGTTGGGCCCGGCATCGCCGGCCGAGAGCATCTTCGGCTTGCCGCCGTCGATCACCACGATCGCCTTGTTGGGAAACAGTCCGACGACGCTCACGTCGGTGGCCATCGCCGGCAGCGCCAGCCCAGTCCCAGTCGCTAGCCACACGGCGGCAAGTGCAATACGCTGGCACGACCTACTGGCCAATTCCCGTCGCACGCCGATGAAACCTGTCGCCATATTCAGACACTCTCCCACGGAGGGGCCGGCCTACTTCGGCGAACATCTCACGGCTCGCAACGTGCCCTACCGAATCATAGCCATCGACGCCGACGATCCGGTGCCGGCGACCCCAGAAGCCTACAGCGGTCTCGTCTTCATGGGCGGGCCCATGAGCGTGAACGACGACCTGCCGTGGATTCCGTCAGTCCTGTCGCTGATCCGTCAGGCGTCCGCGGACGACGTTCCGGTCCTCGGCCACTGCCTGGGCGGCCAACTGATCTCGAAGGCGCTCGGCGGTATCGTGAGCAAGAACCCGACCAAGGAGATCGGCTGGAGCACCATCACCATCGAACCCAACGACGTCGCCCGGCACTGGTTCGGCGACATCAGCGCCTTCGAGTCCTTTCATTGGCACGGCGAGACCTTCTCGCTGCCCCCCGGGGCCACGAAGATCATGGCCAGCGCCTATTGCGGCAACCAGGGCTATGCGATCGGCAAGCACCTCGGCATGCAGTGTCATGTCGAGATGACCGAACGGCTGATCGACATCTGGATCGAGGGCGGGCAGGACGAGATCGACCAGAGTCCCGGGCCGGCAGTCCAGCAGCCGGCGCAGATGAAGGCGCAGGTCGACCGGCGCGTGGCCGACCTGCATGCCGTCGCCCGCCGTCTCTACGACCGGTGGCTGGAGGGGCTGAAGCGGTAGGATCAGTCCCTGAAGTTGTCGTACTGCAGGGGAAAGTCGGTGACGGTCTTCTTCACCAGCGCGATCGCATCCTGCAGCGTATCGCGCTTGCCTCCGGAAACACGAACGGCATCCCCCTGGATGCTTGCCTGCACCTTGAGCTTGCTCTCCTTGATCGCCAGCACGATCTTCTTCGCGAGGACCGTCTCGACGCCGGTCTTGACCGTGACGGTCTGCTTGACCTTGTCGCCGCCGATCTTCTCGATCTTGGCGCTGCGGTCGAGAAAGCGGATGTCGCCAAGCTCACGAAGCGCAGCGTCGACGCGCGCTTCATCGACAAGAGCGCCAAGATCGAAAAGATCGGCGGCGACAAGGTCAAGCAGTTGCTGGTCGTGAAGAGCGGCATCGACAGCGACAGCGCGAAGAAGATCCAGACCGTCATCAAACAGAGCAAGTTGAAAGTGCAGGCTGCGATCCAGGGTGACACCGTGCGTGTGACCGGCAGCAAGCGCGACGAGCTTCAGGCCGCGATGGCGCTGGTGCGCAAGGAAATGTCCGACGCGCCGCTTTCCTTCAACAACTTTCGCGACTGAGCGACTGGAACTTCATGACCCCCCGCCACCTTGCCGCCGCCCTTCTGCTC
>JAYTTO010000098.1:0-4989 GCA_043744975.1 Betaproteobacteria bacterium
CCATGAACCGCAATCTCGGCGTGATTCTGGCCGGTCTGGCCATGTTGCTGGTGGTCGCCAGCCTGGCGCTCTATACCGTCGACCAGCGCCAGAGCGTGATCGTGCTGCGTCTGGGCGAGGTGGTCGGCGTCAAGGACAAGCCAGGCCTCTATTTCAAGCTGCCGCTGGTCGACCGTGTTACCACCTTCGACACGCGCATCCTCACCATCGATACCGACGAACCGGATCTCTTCATCACCTCCGAGAAGAAGAACGTCCTGGTCGACTCGTTCGTGAAGTGGCGCATCGTCGACGTGAAGCAGTACTACATCTCGGTGCACGGCAACGAGGAGGACGCCAAGCGCCGCCTGATGCAGAAGGTAAACGACAGCCTGCGCGACGAGTTCGGCAAGCGCACGATCCACGACGTGGTGTCGGGCGAGCGCGACCAGATCATGGCGATCATGCGCGAGCGCGCCGACGCCGCCGCGCGCGAGATCGGCGTCCAGGTGCTCGACGTGCGTCTGAAGCGCGTCGACCTGCCGCAGGAGGTGAGCGACTCGGTCTACCGGCGGATGGAAGCCGAACGCCAGCGCGTCGCGAAGGAACTGCGCTCCCTGGGGTTTGCGGAATCCGAGAAGATCCGCGCCGACGGCGACAAGCAGCGCGAAGTCATCATTGCCGAGGCCTACCGCGACGCCCAGCGCATCAAGGGCGACGGCGACGCGAAGGCGGCGGCGATTTACGCCGAGGCGTTCCAGAAGAACCCCGAGTTCTATGCGTTCTATCGCAGTCTCGAAGCCTACCGCCAGAGCTTCAAGAACAAGAGCGACGTGCTGGTGCTCGAACCGACGTCCGATTTCTTCAAGTACCTCAAGGGAGCCGGCAAGCGCTAGGCTTCGCCTGGTGCCGCCAGCGCCACGGGAGGTGCCGTGAGCGATTCGCTGTTCACCGCGCTGGCATTGCTGCTGGTGCTGGAAGGGGTGCTGCCGTTCCTTGTGCCGGGGGTCTGGCGCGATGCGTTCCGCAAGCTCACCGAACTCACCGACGGGCAACTGCGCTTCATGGGCCTGACCTCGATGGTGGTGGGCATGCTGATGCTGTTTCTCGCGCGCGGCGCCTGACGCCTGACGCCCGCGTTCCCTACAATCCCTTTCGATACCGATCCGATGTCAGCCCGCAACTGGTTGCTCCCCGAATACGTCGAGGACATGCTGCCGGCCGAAGCCCGGCGCGTCGAGCAACTGCGCCGCCGCCTGCTCGACCTGTTCTTCGTCCACGGCTACGAGCTGGTGATCCCGCCCATGCTCGAGTACATGGAATCGCTGCTCACCGGCACCGGCCACGACCTTGACCTGCGCACCATCAAGCTGGTGGACCAGCTCTCCGGCCGCACCATCGGCCTGCGCGCCGACATGACGCCGCAGGTGGCGCGCATCGATGCGCATCTGCTGAACCGCGATGGCGTGACCCGGCTGTGCTACTGCGGCAGCGTGCTGCATGCCCTGCCGTCCGGCTTCCACCGCACGCGCGAACCGATGCAGATCGGCGCCGAGCTCTACGGCCACATCGGCATCGAGAGCGATCTCGAGATCCAGCGCCTGATGCTGGCGGCACTGGCCGCCGCCGGCGTGCGCGACCTGCACCTCGATCTGGGCCACGTTGGCCTGTTCCGGGCTCTGGTGAGGCGCGCGGGCGCCGGCGCCGAGCTCGAGGCGGATCTGTTCCAGGCGCTGCAGGCCAAGGATGTGCCGTCGCTGCGCACGCTGGCCGCGCCGCTGTCGGCGTCGTCGCGCGATGCGATCCTGCTGCTGCCCACGCTCTACGGCGGAGCGGAGGTGCTCGCGGTGGCGGCGGCCCGGTTGCCGCACGAACCCGGGATCTCGGCGTGCCTGGCCGAGCTGCGGGCGATCGCCAGCGCCCTCGATGGCGAGGTCGGCGAAGTGCTCATCGATCTGGCGGAGCTGCGCGGCTACCACTACCACAGCGGCATCGTGTTCGCGGCCTATGCGGCCGGGAGCCCCAATGCGGTGGCGCAGGGCGGGCGCTACGATGAGGTCGGCAAGGCCTTCGGTCGTGCCCGGCCGGCCACCGGTTTCAGCATGGACCTGCGCGACCTCGCCTCGCTCGCCGGCCTGCACGATGTTCCGGCGGCGATCCTGGCGCCGTATGCTCGGGACCCGGCGCTGGAACTGGCGATCGCGCGGCTGCGCGGGACCGGCGAGAGCGTCGTGGTCGGGCTGCCGGGGCACGGCGGTCAGACCAGCCACACCCATGCCGACCGCCAGCTCGTGCTGCGCGACGGCGCGTGGCACGTGGTGCCGCTGGCATCGAACTGAACCCGGTGGCGCGGCAGTCCGGCGCCGCCAACGCAACAACAGAAGTGCACAAAAGAGAGATAGCGGATATGGCACGCAACGTCGTGGTGGTCGGCTCGCAATGGGGCGACGAGGGCAAGGGCAAGGTGGTCGATCTGCTGACCGAACAGGCTTCGGGCGTGGTGCGGTTCCAGGGCGGGCACAACGCCGGCCACACGCTGGTGATCGGCGGTCGCAAGACCGTCCTGCACCTGATCCCGTCGGGCATGCTCCGGCCCGAGGTGCGCTGCTACATCGGCAACGGCGTCGTGGTGTCGCCGCAGGCGCTGCTGGAGGAGATCGACATGCTCGCCGCCGCGGGCATCGACGTCACCGGGCGCCTCTCGATCAGCGAGGCCTGTCCGCTGATCCTGCCGTACCACGCGGCGCTGGACCAGGCGCGCGAGCGCGCCAAGGGTGAAGCCAAGATCGGCACCACCGGACGCGGCATCGGGCCCGCCTATGAGGACAAGGTCGCGCGCCGCGCCATCCGGCTGCAGGACCTGTTCCACCGCGAGCGCTTCGCCGCCAAGCTGGGCGAGGTGCTCGACTTCCACAATTTCGTGCTGAAGCACTATTTCCACGCCGAGACCGTCGACTTCCAGCGCGTGCTCGACGAGACGCTCGCCCTGGCCCCGCGGATTCTGCCGCTGGTGGGCGACGTGCCGCGCATGCTGTTCGAGGCGAGCCGGCGCAACGAACCGCTGCTGTTCGAGGGCGCGCAGGGCACGCTGCTCGATGTCGACCACGGCACCTACCCCTTCGTCACCTCCAGCAACTGCGTTGCCGGTGCGGCGGCGGCAGGTTCCGGCGTCGGCCCGCAGATGCTGAACTACGTGCTGGGCATCACCAAGGCGTACACGACGCGGGTGGGTTCGGGGCCGTTCCCGACCGAGCTCGACGACGCGGTCGGCAAGCGCATCGCGAGCCGCGGCAACGAAGTCGGCGCCACCACCGGACGGCCGCGCCGTTGTGGGTGGTTCGACGCGGCCGCGCTGCGGCGTTCGGTGCAGATCAACGGCGTGTCGGGCCTGTGCGTGACCAAGCTCGACGTGCTCGACGGCATGGAGACGCTGCAGGTTGGCGTAGGCTATCTCATGGACGGTCAGCGTTTCGATATTCTGCCGGTGGGCGCCGAGGAGCTGGCGCAGTGCCAGCCGATCTACGAGGAGGTTGCCGGTTGGACCGACAGCACCGTGGGCGTGAAGGACTACGACAAGCTGCCAGTGGCCGCGCGCGAGTATCTGAAGATGATCGAGCGGGTGTGCGGGGTGCCGGTGGACATGATCTCGACCGGGCCGGATCGCGAGGAAACTATCGTGCTGCGCAATCCCTTCCAGGTAACGTGAAACGTTGAACCCGGGAAAACCACCGAACCGCCTGACTCCCCGCAGAAAGCCGGGAGCCGGGGTGGTGCTGGTGCCGAGAAGAGGACTCGAACCTCCACAGGGTTGCCCCCGCCAGGACCTGAACCTGGTGCGTCTACCAATTCCGCCATCTCGGCACAACGGGCGCGAAATTTAGCCGCTACGGCGCGCCTTGTCAAACCAGCCGGACCGATTCCGCCCCGAACCATGCCCCGAATGAAACCCCCGACCCTCACCCCCGCCCAGCAGGCTGCCATCGCGCTGCGGGCGTCCGACCCGCATCTCGAGCGCGAACGCGCGACCTACCAGGACCCGCTGCCGTCGCGCGAATTCATCCTCCAGGTGATGGCGGCCGAAGGCGCGCCGCTGCAGCAGGAAGATCTGGTCGAGCGGCTCGCCATCAGCGACGACGAGGTCGAGTTCTTCGCCCGCCGGCTGCAGGCGATGGCGCGGGCCGGGCAGATCATCGTCAACCGCCGCCGCGCGCTCTGCATCGCTGAGAAGCTCGACCTCGTGGCCGGCACGGTGCAGGGCCATCCGGACGGCTTCGGCTTCCTCATCCGCGACGACAACCAGCCCGACATGTTCCTCTCGCAGGGCGAGATGTCGAAGGTGCTGCACGGCGACCGCGTCATGGTGCGCCCGGGCGGCATCGATCGGCGCGGCCGCATCGAAGGCGAGGTCGTCGAAGTGCTGGAGCGCGCCAACACCACCATCGTCGGTACCTATCGCGTCGAGCACGGCATCGGCCGCATCGAACCCGCGGATCGGCGCCTGCATCACGACATGCTGATCCCCGCCGACGCGCGCGGCGAGGCGCAGAACGGCCAGATCGTGATGGCCGAGATCGTCCAGCAGCCCGGCCGGCACAGCCCGCCCATCGCCCGCGTCGTGCAGGTGCTGGGCAACGCGACCGATCCGGGCATGGAGATCGAGATCGCGCTGCGCAAGCACAAGCTGCCGCACACCTTCCCGCCCGAGGTCGAAGCCGAGGCCGCCCGCATCCCGGTCCGGGTCGCCGCACGCGACGTGAAGGGCCGGCGCGACCTGCGCGAGGTGCCGCTCGTCACCATCGACGGCGAGACCGCCCGCGACTTCGACGATGCCGTCCACTGCGAGGTGCTGCCCAAGGGCTTCCGCCTGCACGTGGCGATCGCCGATGTCAGCCACTATGTCGCGGTCGGGTCGGCGCTCGATCGCGAGGCGAAGGAGCGTGGCAACTCGGTCTATTTTCCGCGCCGCGTGATCCCGATGCTGCCGGAGGCGCTGTCGAACGGCATCTGCTC
>JAYTTO010000099.1:0-3759 GCA_043744975.1 Betaproteobacteria bacterium
CCGGCCGATCCGGTCAATGCGTTGTTGTCGTTTGCTTATTCGCTTCTCGTCCGGACCTGGACGGTAACCTTGACTGCGGTCGGCTTCGACGCTTATCGAGGTTTCTATCATCAACCTCGCTACGGCCGGCCTGCGCTGGCACTGGACATGATGGAACCGTTTCGGCCGCTGATCGCTGATTCGAGCGTTATTCAGGCTATCAACAACGGTGAAATAAAATCCACCGACTTTGTCTCGGCTGCGGGGAGCGTCGCGCTCGATGCCGACGGGCGCAAACGGTTCATCGCGACCTTCGAGCGGCGGTTGGACCATGAAATCACTCACCCGCTGTTCGAGTACCGTGTCAGTTACCGTCGTCTGCTCGAACTTCAGGCTCGCCTGATGGCCCGGCACCTCCAGGGTGAGATCGACGACTATCCAAATCTTGTCACTCGCTGACCATGGCAGAGCACGAACATCTCTACGTCGTGACGTACGATATTCGTGACCAAAAGCGGTGGCGGCGGGTGTACCGACTGATGAAAGGTTTCGGCGAGTGGTTGCAGTTGTCGGTATTTCAGTGCCGACTCAGCCGGCAGCGGCACGCGGAATTGATCGCCCTCCTTGACGGCGTCGTGATGCACGACGAGGATCACGTCATTCTGCTCGACCTGGGGCTTGCGGAGGACGTGAAGCCCGCGGTTGTCAGCCTTGGACGGGGATTCGAACCTGTGGTGCGCGAGGCGATCATCGTTTAGTTTTTGCCGCTCAGACGCGAGCGCTCTGATGACGAGCGTTCACCCATGAAGCGCTCGCACGTATGATTGCTCTTTAACATCAACGAAGATGTGTTCAAATCTGGTATCGACACTAAGCGGATCGGACTGGATTGTCTGATTGTCGACGAGCGCTCGCAATCGACGCTTGCGGGCGCCGTCTATGTTGATTTTTGGAAGTGGCAGTTTTCCGCGGTGTGATGCCGCGGCCTCATTGAAGCTATCTACACGCGAAAAGTCGCACGCTAAAAGAGCTTCGGTAACCCCGCTTGCTTCAGCACACCATTGGCCGTATGTCGGGATTTTATCTTGGCGTCCACGGTGAAGCGGACATCAGTGATCGGGCTGTACCAGATCTCATGATCGCCCTTGCCCGGCCGCTCGAACCGGCAGCCCGCCTCGCGCAGATGGCGCTTGAGTTCCAGGGCGAAGTTGTCGCCCATCAGGCCGCGCGCTTGGTGGTCTCGAATCGCCGGGTAAGGAGTTCGAACGGTACATCTTCGTGCGGCATGCCATTGGCCGCCAGCAGTTCGGGAATCATGACCCGCAGTTTGTCGATCAGGGCTTCGATGGTTTCCGACTCGGTGGCAAGCCCCGGGACGTCGTCCGAGGTGGTGACCCAAACACCGGCGTCGGCATCCCATTCGGCGCGAACGAACAGCAGATTGGACATCTTGCCTCCTTACTACGAGACGATGGGGCTGCGATCACCGCAAACGTACACCCGGTGAGAACCGACTATTGGGTGAACTGGTGCCGGGAGGGGGACTCGAACCCCCACGATGTTTCCACCGGCGGATTTTGAGTCCGCTGCGTCTACCGGTTCCGCCATCCCGGCATGGGTGGGGCCATTGATTATCCCTGAGCCGGGGGCGGGGCGGAAGGGCGGCTTGCGGAGGCCGCCTATAATCCGCGCCAGATGACTCTCGACGATTTCGATTACGCCCTGCCGCCGGAACTGATCGCCCAGCAACCCCTGCCCGAACGCGGCGCCAGCCGCCTGATGGTCGTGGACGGCGCGGCGGGTGCCATTCGCGACGCGTGGTTCAAGGATCTGCCCTCGATGCTGCGGCCCGGCGACCTCCTGGTGTTCAACGACACGCGCGTGATCAAGGCGCGGCTGCTCGGCCACAAGCCGACCGGCGGGCGTGTCGAGCTGCTGGTGGAGCGCATCCTCGACGATCGCGAGGCGCTGGCGCAGATGCGGGTGAGCCACAACCCGGCGCCGGGCTCGCGGCTGGTGGTCGGCGACGGGCTCGAGGTGGAAGTGCTGGGGCGCGAGGGCGAGTTCTTCCGCATCCGGTTCCCGGCCGGGGAATCGGTGCTCGATCTGCTGGATCGCCATGGCCGCGTGCCGTTGCCGCCCTACATCGAGCGCGCGGCGGATGCCGCCGACGATGAGCGCTATCAGACGGTCTATGCGGCGCATCCGGGTTCGGTGGCGGCGCCGACGGCGGGGCTGCATTTCACCGAAGAGATGCTCGAACGCGTGGCGCAGGCCGGCGCCCGGGTGGCGAAACTCACGCTGCACGTCGGCGCGGGGACGTTCCAGCCGGTGCGCGTCCGCGACGTGCGTGAGCACCGGATGCATGCGGAGCGCTACCGCATCGACGCGGATGTCGTGACTGCCGTGCGCGAAACCAAGGCCAATGGTGGCCGTGTCGTGGCGATCGGCACCACCAGCCTGCGGGCGCTGGAAGGCGCGGCGGCCGATTCCGGCGAACTGGCCGCGTGCACCGGCGACACCAGCCTGTTCATCCTGCCGGGCTTCCCGTTCCGGATCGTGGACTGCCTGTTCACCAACTTCCATTTGCCGCAATCCACGCTGCTGATGCTGGTGAGCGCGTTCGGCGGCATCGAGACGCTGCGTCGCGCCTATGCGCGGGCGGTCGAGAGCCGCTACCGCTTCTTCAGCTACGGTGATTGCATGTTCATCGAACGCGCGCCGGCGTCCGGCCCGTCGAGGGCGGCGGCATGAGCCTCAAGTTCGAGGTGCTGGCCACGGACGGCGCCGCCCGATCCGGCCGGTTGGCCGTGGGTCACGGGTTGATCGAGACGCCGTTCTTCATGCCCGTGGGCACCTATGGCGCGGTGAAGGGCCTGGCACCCATCGACCTGCGCGATCTCGGCGCGCAGATCGTGCTGTCGAACACGTTCCACCTGTGGTTGCGGCCGGGGCTTGACGTGATCGAGGCGCATGGCGGCCTGCATCGCTTCATGGGCTGGGACGGCCCGATCCTCACCGACTCGGGCGGCTTCCAGGTGTTCAGCCTGGGCGCGCTGCGCAAGGTGACGGAGGAGGGGGTGAAGTTCCAGTCGCCGATCAATGGCGACCGCCTGTTCCTGACGCCCGAGGAGTCGATGCGCATCCAGCACGTGCTGAATTCCGACATCGTCATGATCTTCGACGAATGCACGCCGCACCCGGCGACCGAGCGCGAGGCCGCCGACTCGATGCGCCTGAGCCTGCGCTGGGCCGAGCGCAGCCGGCGCGCGTTCGAGGGCAACCCGAATTCGCTGTTCGGGATCGTCCAGGGCGGGATGTTCGAGCCGCTGCGGGATGAATCGCTGCGCGAGCTGGCCGGCATCGGCTTCGACGGTTACGCCATCGGCGGCCTGTCCGTGGGCGAACCGAAGGAAGACATGCGGCGCATCCTGGCGCACACGGCCCCGCGGATGCCGGCCGACAAGCCGCGCTACCTGATGGGGGTGGGCACCCCGGACGACATCGTGAACGCGGTCTGCGCCGGCATCGACATGTTCGATTGCGTCCTGCCCACCCGCAACGCCCGCAACGGCTGGCTGTTCACCCGCAACGGCGTGATCCGGCTCAAGAACGCGCAGTACCGCGACCGGCTCGACCCGCCCGACCCCGAGTGCGGCTGCGCCGCCTGCCGCAACTTCTCGCTGTCGTATCTGCACCACCTGCTCCGGACCGGCGAGATGCTCGGGGCGCGCCTGAACACCATCCACAACCTGTACTGGTACCACGAGCTCATGAACG
>JAYTTO010000100.1:0-4124 GCA_043744975.1 Betaproteobacteria bacterium
TAGATCTCGATCGACGGGTTGATGATCATCTGCATGTCGAACAGCGACCGCAGTCGCCCGGGATCGGCGAGGTCGAGCGCGCCTAGCGATGGTTGTTCCGCCAGGTGCCGCGCGAGCGGGCGATTCAGGCGCTGGTCCGCCTCCTGGTGATAGAGCGACGACGCCTGCAGCGTTGCCGCGAAGCTCACCACCCCGAGGATGGCGAAGAGCCCCAGCAGAACCGCGGCCAGCTTCCCGTAGAGTGTCCGGAACATTGAGAAGGGGGTCAGTGTTCTGCGAACTTGTAGCCGACGCCCCAGACGGTGAGGACGTATTCGGGGTTCTGCGGGTCGCGTTCGATCTTGGCGCGCAGCCGGTTGATGTGCGAGTTCACCGTGTGGTCGTAACCGGTGTGCTGGTAGCCCCAGACGTGATCGAGCAACTGCTCGCGGCTGTAGACGCGGCCGGGATTGCGCAGGAACCAGGTGAGCAGGTCGAACTCCCTGGCCGTCAGGTCGACGGCGGCGCCCTTCACCTTCACGGTGTGGCGCTCCAGATCGACGACGACGTCGCGCACGGCGAGTCGCGGCCCTGACCCTGCCTTGGCGGTGTCGGCGATCATCTCCATGCGCCGGAAGATCGCCTTGGCGCGGGCCACCAGCTCCATCACGCTGAACGGCTTGGTGAGGTAGTCGTCGGCGCCGACCTCGAGGCCGAGCACGCGGTCGATCTCGCTCGACCGCGAGGTGAGCATCAGGATCGGCGTGATCCTGCCGCCGGCGCGCAGGTGTTTGCAGACTTCCAGGCCGTCGAGGCCGGGCAGCTTGAGGTCCAGGATGATCAGGTCGTATGCCGTCGACTGTGCGTCGGCCAGACCGGCGATGCCGTCGGCGGCGAGCTGCACTTGGCAACCGATGTCCTCCAGGTGCAGCTTGACGAGCCGGGCGATGTCCACCTCGTCTTCGATCACCAGTACCCGCTGCAAGCGTTTTCTCCCGGAAGGATGTCGTGCCGGATTCTGCCCTCGTTCGAGGGCGCCATGGAAGGCGCGGGTCGGTCGGCAGGCCGCCACGTCGCCGGAACCGTGAAGCGACATACGAAGGGGATCTGGTGTCGGCGAAAAAGCCCCAGGAGACCGGTCTTGCGCGCCCGGCCTTGGTCCCGGGAGATGCCAGTCTGCTGGCGAGATATCACGCACCGATCACGGGTGCCTCACGTCGTGGGCACAACGGCTGCGGGGCGGATCGACGTGGCGCCGGCGGCGTCCGGACGGCGACGGCTGTCAGCTACGGCAGCGTGCGACGAACCGGGCGGCCGCCTCGATCACCGCATCCGGCTGGTCGCGATGCGGCGCATGGCGGCAGTCGGAGATCTCGAGCAGTTCGGTGCCGGGCGCGCCGTGCGCGATGCGGTGGATCTGGCCGAGCGTGCCGTACTCGTCGTCGACGCCCTGCATGGCAAGCACCGGGCAGGCGATCCCGGCGAGGCACGACTCGATGTTCCAGTTGCGGAAGTCGGGATGCAGCCAGATGTCGTTCCAGCCGCGGAAGGCGGAGTCGGGATCGTCGTGGTGACGGCCCAGCTTCGCGCGCAGATCGGTGGTCTCGTAGGCGACGCGCGCGGCCTCGATGCTGCGGATCGAGAGGTCTTCGACCAGCACGTGCGGCGCCATGACGATCACGCCGGGCAACGCCCGCCCGGACGTGCCGGCGTGGATCAGTGCGATCGAGCCGCCGTCGCTGTGGCCGAACAGGATCGGATTGTCGATGCCCAACTGGTCGAGCAGATCGGGCAGTGTGTCGAGCGCTTCGCGATGCATGAAATCGGGCGCGCGCGGCGCCTGAATCGGGTCGGAATGTCCATAGCCGTAGCGCGAGTAGACGAGCGCACTGCAGCCGGTCGCGGCCACCACCCGGTCCGGAAAGTCGCGCCATAGCGAGATGCAGCCCAGCCCTTCGTGCAGGAACACGATGGTTGGCGCCGTGGCGTCGGCGCCGGCAATCTGGTGGATGTCGAGGCGATGACCGCCCACGTGCAGGAACGCCATTCAGACCCCGAGGTGTCGGTGCAGCAGCGCGGTGTCGGCATTGAGTTCCGTGCTGGTGCCGGCGAACACGACCTCGCCTTTCACCAGGATCACGTTGCGGTCGCTCACCGCGGTCACCGCCGCGTGGTTCTTGTCGACCAGCACGGTGGCGATGCCGGTCTCGCGGATGCGCCGAACGATGCTCCAGATGTCGGCGGCGATTTTCGGCGCGAGGCCCTCGGTGGCTTCGTCGAGAATCAGCAGATCGGGATTGGTCATCAGCGCGCGGCCGATGGTGAGCATCTGCTGTTCGCCGCCGGAGAGTTGCGCGCCGCCGTTCGACAGCCGCTCGCCCAGCGGCGGAAAGGTCTCGAGCACACGTTCCAGCGTCCAGTCGCGCCGCCCGTCGACCCCGGCGCGCGCGGCCATCACGAGGTTCTCGCGCACGCTCAGGTTCGGGAAGATGCCGCGTCCTTCCGGCACTCCGGCGATGCCGCAGCGGGCGATGCGGTGCGGCGGCGCGCCGGTCATGACGGCACCGCGCACCCGCACCTCGCCGCGGCGCGGTGGCACGAAGCCGAGCAGCGAGCGCAGCAGCGTGGTCTTGCCCATGCCGTTGCGGCCCATCAGGCCGATGGTCTCGCCCGCGTTCACCGTGAAATCGACGCCGCGCAGGATGTGGCTGGCGCCGTAGTAGGTGTGGAGGCCGTGGCCTTCGAGCAGGGGTGTCATGAGTCGACAGAAAGGTCATTGCCCAGATAGGCTTCTCGGACGGCCGCACTCGCGCGAATCGCCTCCGGTGCACCGCTCTCCAGCACGCGGCCACCGACCATCACCGTGATCTCGTCGGCGACCGCGAAGACGGCGTCCATGTCGTGCTCCACCAGCAGGATCGCGTGGTCGGGAGCAAGGCGCCGCAGCAACGCCACCATGTTGGCCGACTCCTGCGAGCCCATGCCGGCCAGCGGTTCGTCGAGCAGCAGTACACGAGCGCCGGTGGCGAGCACCATCGCGATCTCGAGCTGGCGCTGTTCGCCGTGGCTCATGGTGTTGGCGATGCGGTCGTGCCGGTCGCCGAGGCCGGCAGTCGCCAACGCGGCCTCCGCGACCTCGCTCGTGGCGCGGTCGGCGCGCGCGTCGGCGAACACGCGCCACGGGTGCTGCCGCCGCGACTGCGCTGCGAGGCGGCAGTTCTCGTGGACGGTGAAGGTGCCGAAGATGTTGGTCTTCTGGTAGCTGCGACCCAGGCCCAGGCGCGAGCGCTGGTCGGCCGTGAGGCCCGCGATCTCGCGGGTGCCGAGCCGGATGCTGCCGGCGCTGGGTTTCAGGTCGCCCGACAGGAGATTGATCAGCGTCGACTTGCCGGCGCCGTTCGGGCCGAGCAGGGCGTGGATGCGGCCGTGCGCGAGCGTGATCGACACGTCGTCGTTGGCGACCAGGCCGCCGAAGCGCCGCGTCAGGCCGGTCGCCACCAGGGCCGCCTCGCTCATGATTTCTTGCCCCGCAGGCGCGCAGCCAGGCTCGACAGCCCGCCGGGCAGGAACAGCACCAGCGCGACGATCACCGCGCCCATCGGCAACTGCCAGTGTTTGGTGACGGTCGAGAAGCCTTCCTGCAGCAGGGCGAAGGCGAACGCGCCGATGATCGCGCCGTGCAGTTGGCCGAGGCCGCCCAGGATCACCATCAGCAGCACGTTGCCCGACTCGTGCCAGGCGAGCAGTTCCGGATTGACGAAGCCGAACTGGCAGGCCGCGAGATAGCCGGCGAGACCGGCGAGCGCGCCCGCGAGCGTGAAGGCGGCGAGCTGGTAGCGCATGACCGGGAAGCCGAGCGCGCGCATGCGCCGTTCGTTGGCGCGCATGCCGTCGAGTGCGTGGCCGAACGGCGAGCGCCGGATCGCGGCGAGCAGCACGAACACCATAGCCATCGCCACCAGGGTGACGTAGAAGAAATGGACCGGATTGCCGAGGTCGAACAGCAGGTGCCCGCCGATGCGCGCCTCGGGCTTGAAGTTGAGATAGACGCCGTCGGAACCGCCGCCCAGGCTGGTGTCGTGGAACACAAAATAGAACATCTGCGCGAACGCGAGCGTGACCATGATGAAGTAGATGCCGCGCGT
>JAYTTO010000101.1:0-2255 GCA_043744975.1 Betaproteobacteria bacterium
CATTGGCACGGACTTTCCGGGACCCGGCCTGTCGATCCGAGCCCGGACAACACGGGTCATGAAGCTCCGGCTATCGGGGCAACAGGGCTTGCCGGTCGCGTCGAGTTCACCTATAGGTTCAACGGCACGGCACTCGAATCCTGGATGCGGGTGCACCAGAACAAGCGGGTAGCGGCGCTCCAGCCGCGTCAGAAGATCGGTGCCCTGGTTGATCCACGGCAGCCGACGACCGCGATCGTCGCGCAGTTGTTTGCAGCTTGAACCAATTCATAACTGGCTTTTCTTGGAGGAGGGAATAAACGATGAAGGTAACGATCGGTACATTGCAGAAGATGCGGGCGGAAAATGATCGCATCACGATGCTCACGTGCACGGATGCGAGCTTTTCGACACTGCTCGATGCAGCGGGAATCGATATCCTCCTGGTCGGCGACTCGCTGGCAATGACGGTTCAAGGCCATGAGTCGACTCTGTCCGCGACGTTGGACGAGATGATCTACCACACTCGAATCGTGGCGCGGACCGCCAAGCGTGCACTGGTGCTTGGCGACATGCCGTTCGGCAGTTATCAGCGGAGCCCGGAACAGGCGTTCGAGAATGCAGTGCGGCTGATGAGCGCCGGTGCACAGATGGTCAAGCTCGAAGGTGGCGAGATCATGGCGCCGCAGATCGAGTTTCTCGCCAAGCGTGGCATCCCGGTGTGCGGTCATATCGGCCTGACGCCACAATCGGTGCATGCCCTCGGCGGCTATCGAGTGCAGGGCAAGACCGACGACGCGGCCATGCAGTTGGTGACAGCCGGCAAGACATTGCAGGACGCGGGAGCGAGTCTGATGACGATCGAACTGGTGCCCACCGGCGTGGGCAAGGCCCTGACCGATGCGCTGACGATTCCCGTTATGGGGATCGGTGCCGGAGTCCAGTGTTCCGGCCAGATCCTGAATCTATACGACATGCTGGACATCTATCCGGGCAAGAAGCCGCGCTTCGTGAAAAATTTCATGCAAGGCGCGTCGTCGATCTCCGACGCCATCCAGCGCTATATCGCCGAGGTGAAATCCGGCGCATTTCCCGGCCCGGAGCATTCGTTCTAGCAGGCGGCACGAACTACCTTCGTCATCCGGGCCAGGCTGATCGAGACTGGCCGGGAAGACCGGACGATCGACAAGGCGCACTGGCCGCATTCCGAGCAAGCAACGACTCGAGAAGAAGCCCATGCAACAGACCAGACCGAAAGCCGTACCTACCGTTCAAATCGAGAACGACCGCGTCATCGTCACCGAGTGGCGCTTCGCGCCGGGGGCGGAGACCGGCTGGCATCGGCATGGCTACGACTATGTCGTCGTTCCCGGCCTCAAGGGCAAGCTCCTGCTGGAGACCAGGGACGGCGATCACATCGCCGAACTCGACGCCGGCAAGGCGTATTCCCGGCCGGTCGGCGTCGAGCACAACGTGGTCAATGCCAACGACTACGAGTTCTCGTTCGTCGAGATCGAGCTGAAATAGCAACACGGCCGCGGGTCATCGCGGCGCCAACGGGGGCTTCAATGGCAGCAGCAGCACAATCGTTTCACGAGTTCGAGCAGGCCGGCTGGGAGGACGCCGGCACGGTCACCGAGTACGACCAGCACCTGTCGCAGGTCACGATCCAGTCGATTCCGGCCATGCTGGATGCCGCAGGCGTCGGCAAAGGTTCGCGTGTCCTCGATGTCGCCACCGGTGCGGGCTACGTCGCGGACGCCGCGGCGCAGCGCGGCGCCGCTGCGATCGGCATCGACTTCTCGGCCGCTCAGGTGCGCATGGCGCGCGAGCGCTATCCCGCGATCCACTTCGAGCAGGCCGACGCGGAAGCGTTGCCGTTCGAACCCGACCACTTCGACGCCGTCGTCAACGCCTACGGCATGTGCCACCTGCCCAATCCCGACCTGGCATTGCGCGAGGCGTTCCGCGTGCTCAAGCGCGGCGGCCGCGTGGCGTTCACCGTCTGGGACACGCCCGACCGCGTCGTGGGTTTCGGGTCGCTGTACGCTGCCATTCGCACCCATGGGTCGCTGGACGTCGGTTTGCCGGTGGGTCCGAACTTCTTCCTGTTCAGCGACCCGCAGCAGAGCGTCAAGGCACTGCTCAACGCGGGCTTCGTCGCCCCCACGGTGAGGCAGGTGCCGCAGGTCTGGCACCTGAACGATGCCGACCGGCTGTTCGAAGTCGTTGCCGGCGCGACGGTGCGGGCGGCCGCCACCCTCCGGGCACAGAGC
>JAYTTO010000102.1:0-4786 GCA_043744975.1 Betaproteobacteria bacterium
ACCAGCGCGCGCTTCAAGTGCGCCGAGATACGCGAGTACGGCACCCACCGGTGTTTCAGCTCGGCGTCGGGGTTCTTCTCGTGCATCACCTCGAGCCGGTCATCCATGAATTGCGAGCTCGACGGGTTGAACCACACCCACCACACGATGCAGGAGAACATCCAGAGCTGATAGATGAGCAACAGCGCGAGCAGCAACAGGAACACGCGCCAGACCTGGCGCAGGACCAAGCGGACCATATGGGTCAGCGCGCGCCGGGCCTGCCAGCGGCCGGAGTCCGCTGTCCTTCGCCAGGCACAGACAGTCCGCAGGGACTATCTGTGTCCGGGCTCAGTCCGCAAGCGCGCTGACCCCCATTTCGGGGTAGCGAACATCGAGAGCTTGGGGGGGGCGTCATCTTATTTCGCTTCGCGCAGCAGACGCAGCACCGGCGCCGTTTCGGGCCTGACGCCACGCCACAGCAGGAACGACTCCGCGGCCTGCTCGACCAGCATGCCGAGGCCATCGGCCTGACGCGTGCTGCCGGCTGCGCGCGCCGCGCGCAGGAATGGCGTCTCGCCCTTGCCGTACATCATCTCGTAGGCGAGGGCGCCATGGCCATAGACGGATGCCGCGAGCGGCGGCGTCTCGCCGCCGAGGGTGGCCGACGTGGCGTTGACCACGATGTCGAAGGCGCCCGGCACCGCCTCGAAACTCGACGCGGTAACCCGGCCGTCGTGGGGATACCGGGCGGCGAGTTCCCTGGCCTTCTCGACGGTGCGGTTGGCGATGACGAGCCGGCCGACCCCGGCGTCGAGCAGCGGCAGCACCACGCCGCGCGCCGCGCCGCCGGCGCCCAGCAACAGCACCTCCGCCCCGCGAAGGTCCACGCCAAGATTGATCTCGAGGTCGCGCGCGAGCCCGGCGCCATCGGTGTTGTCGCCGAACACGCCGATGGCGTCGAACCGCAGGGCGTTGACGGCGCCGGCGGCAACGGCCCGGGCGCTGCGGCGCTGCGCGTAGTCGAACGCTTCGATCTTGAACGGCAAGGTCACATTCATGCCTTGACCTCCCGCCACACGAAACGCCTCGACCGTCGCGCGAAACCCGTCGACGGGTGCCAGGATCCGCTCATAGGTCAGGTCGTGGCCGGTCTGGCGCGCGAAGGCGGCGTGGATCTCGGGCGACCTGCTGTGGGCGATGGGATTGCCCACCACGGCATAGCGTGCGTTACTCACCGACCAACTCCTCTTCACGGGTGAACTGCCAGCTACGGGTGATGCTCAGGATGTCGAACTCCTTCTTGATGGCCGGCGGGAACGGCGCGAACGGCCCGGCGAGTTCGACGATGCGCAAGGCGGCCTTGTCCAGGATTGGGAACCCACTGGAGCGTTCGACCTCGACCTTCTCGACGCTGCCGTCGGCGCGGATCGACACCGTCAGCAACAGCGTGCCGAAGATGCCGGC
Organism: Betaproteobacteria bacterium; assembly: GCA_043744975.1. Lineage (GTDB taxonomy): Bacteria > Pseudomonadota > Gammaproteobacteria > Burkholderiales. The sequence continues at coordinate 1,447 of JAYTTO010000102.1, forward strand.
GCGCTTGGCTTCCTGCGGAAAATTGCGCGTGCCCACGCGCTCGATGCGCCGGCGCCAGTCATCGACGTATTGCGCGTAGATCACGCTGTCGGTGCGCGCGCCGATGAACTTGCGCTTGGGCAGCTTCTGGTAGCGGTCGACCTGGCGGGCGATCTGCGCCTGCAGGCGTTCGATCGCGAGCTTCTGCTGGTCGACCTCGGACGGATGGCGGCCGTCGGCCTTCTCCTGCGGCTGTTTCGACGGCTGCGTCGAGGCGTCGACCAGATGATCGGACTCGAACCGGGTCATCATCGCCTGGACCTGCTGCTCGAGCTGCTGCACCCGCTGCGAGGCCACCGACACAGCGTCGGTCTCGGTGCTGTCGGTGAGCACCGGCAGGTTGGTCTTGGCGCGACGCTCCTGCTCGGTGTTGCCGCCGCCGTCGAGAGTGGCCTGCGCCAGGGCGTCCGCCTTGGGCGGCTTGTGCGCCGATTTGCTGTTGACCAGCACCACTTCCAGCGGCGGGGCAAGGTTCTCTAAGAAGCGGTTCACCGGCGGCACGAACCTGATGGTCAGCACGACGGCATGAAACAGCACCGAGAGCCCGATCGCCACCGCCAGGATGCGGTTGCCGGCGGATCGCGGCCGCGCCGACAGGTCGACGCTCAGCAGGGCCGGCGCGAATGCCGCAGCGGAATCGGCCGACACGAGCGCAGTACGATGGGAGGCAGCACACCTGCGATTCTATTCGAGCGTCGGTGCAGGGTCACGCTTGCCGCGGAACAGGCATTCGAATTCGAGCGCGAGCAGATCGATGCCGCTCAACTCGACCTGCACCGGGGTGCCGGGGCCGAGTTCGGCCGGCACCGACGGACAGCGAGCCACCAGCGGAATGCGGGCGGTGCGGACCAGGCTCTCGCGGATCACGGCGGCGGGCAGATCGAAGGCGGACTCCTGCTGCACCCAGCGCAGGCACCAGTATTTCTCCATGCCGCGCTGGAACTCCGCGTAGGCGTCGTAGGCCAGTTCGAAATCGCGCAAGGCGATCGTGACCTGCTCGGAAGCTCGCGGGTACGGCAACTCCTCGCCACGCGCCAGCCCGATGATCTGGCGCTGGTTCACGAGATCCACATACCGGCGCAGCGGCGAGCTGCTCCAGGCGTACTGCGCAACGCCCAGCCCCTCGTGCGGCCCGGGGGCGGTCGACATGCGCGTCTTGCCATAGCCCTGCACGCGGTAGATGGCGGCCGCATCGGCCGCGGCCAGCTGGCGGCCCCACTCGGCATTGGCCAGGATCATCATCTCGGCCACCAACTTGTCGACCGGCGAACCGCGCTTGCGCTCGACGATGCGGATGTGGTCGTCCTCGACGTAGAAGCTGTAGTCCTGCCGGTCGGCGGGGCCGTCGGCCTTGCCCCGCGCCGCCTCGAGCCGCACGGCCAGGCGCCACAGCAGGTGCAGCTCCGGGCCGAAGGCGAAATCCATCCGGCCGGCGGCGATGGTGTCCGGATTGAACAGGGCGTCGAGATCATCGATGCGCAGGTTCGCGTCGATGGCGACACGCTCGACGCTGGTTTCGAAACCGATCGGCGCCAGGTGCTCGTCGACCAACGCGTAGAGCGAGACCACCGGCCGGACCAGGCCCTCGCGCAGCGTGAAGCGGTCGATGGCCACATCGGGCAGCATCGTGATCTTGGCGCCCGGCATGTACACCGTCGACAACCGTCGCGATGCCTTGAGATCGAGCGGCGAACCGATGGCGATGCCGAGCGCCGGCGCGGCGATGTGGATGCCGATGCGCCAGCCGCCCGACGCCAGCGGGGTAACCGACAGCGCGTCGTCGATCTCGGTCGTGGTGACGTCGTCGATGCTGAAGGCGCGCACTGGTGCGAGCGGCAGGCCCTCGGGTTCGGTCAACTCGGGCAGGTCACGCCAACTGGTGCCCGAGGGGAAATACTCCCGCAGGAACCGGTTCAAGTGGTAGTCGTGCGATGACGGAATGGCGCCGCAGCGGTCCAGCAGCCGCAGCGGCGGCAGGCCGGTGGCGGCGCTCGCCGCCTCCAGCGCCTTGAACTCGATCGATCCCTTGTCCGGTTCGTAGAGCAACATGTCGAGCTTGTCGCGCAGCGCCTCCGGCAGCTCGAAGCGCACCAGCGCGGCGGTGAATTCGGTCTGCGCCTGAGCCTGCAGACGCTTGCGCTCGACCCCGGCGAGGGCCGCCTTGAGCGCTTCCGGCGGCGCCGGGCGGTAGCGGCCCTTGCCTTTCTTGTAGAAATGCATCGGCGAGCCGTGCAGGCGCAGCAGCAGGCCGGCGGCTTCGATGGCCGACGGGGCGTGGCCGAAGTAGTCCTTGCCGAGCGTGGCGTAGTCGAACTCTTCCTGCGGCGCGACCTCCCACAGAAAATCGAGATCGAGCGCCTCGCCGATGGCCTCGGCCGCGCCCATGAAGGCGGCCAGGGGCGGCTGGTCGAAGCGCAGCATCACCGCGTTCGCCTTGATCTTGCTGCGCTTGCCGTGGGTGGCCTCGACCTGCAGGGAGGTGACGTTGTCGGCCAGCACCGCGCCGACTTTGAACCCGCCGTCTTCTTCGTAAAAAACATTCACGCCATGGGAACCGGGCAATCGCCCGGCGAAGCCGGGCGCTTAAGGCATGCGGCAGCAGCCTGGGAAAAGCGGCCGGATTATAGCCGCGCGTCACCGAAGGCCAGCACCTGATCGAGATGCTCGCCGAATTCGGCGAAACCGTGGTCGGAACCCTCGATCACCAGTTGCTTCGCGCCGGGGAAGCGCTCCACCGCGGCGCGATAGTCGAGCACCTCGTCGCCGGTGGTCGCGATCAGAAAGTAACGTTCCATCCGGCTGGGCTGTTCGATGCTGAAGCTGGTCCACCAGGCCAGGTGCGCGCGGGTCAGCTCGTACGCCGCGCCGGTATAGAGGTTCCGCTGTGGTCCGAGATAACTTTCGAGCCCGGCATGGGCACGCACCGCCGGATTGACCAGCACGGCGCGGCAGCCATGCTGTTCGGCAAGGTAGGTTGCGTAGAAGCCGCCGAGCGAGCTGCCGACCAGCGTGATCGCCGAGGCGGCTGCACGCGCCACCTCGGCCTCGAGCTGCTGCATGGCAGTCTCCGGCCAGTGCGACAGCGCCGGGCAGGCGAATTCATCGGCGCGCCCGAGGGCGGCGAGGCGGGCCCTGAGCTGCTGCGCCTTGATCGACGCCGGCGCACTGTTGAATCCGTGGATGTAGATGTACATGGGGCGGCAGGCTGGCAGCCTGTCGGACTTGGGTGTTCGATAGCGAAACGGTGGGACAGCGAGGTCAGATCTTGTCGATTTCGACGCGCATACCGGGAGTACGCAAG
>JAYTTO010000103.1:0-1885 GCA_043744975.1 Betaproteobacteria bacterium
GCGTGACGGCGGCGGGTAGGGCCGCGCGCCAAATCGTTCGTGGCTCAATCGGTGTCGCGTCGGGGCGGCGCCGGCGGGAGGCACCGAAGCCTTGCTCGCTTGCGGCTTGGCCGGCTCGGACGCCATGCCCGAGCCCTCCAGCGCGGCGATCTCGCTCCTCAGTTTCTTCAGGTCGAGGCCACGCCGCGTCATTTCCGTCTGAATGCTCATGGAGGCATTTGCAAAATAGCGGCAGCGCGCTGAATTTTTCGTCCGCGCGGCGGGAGACGGAGGCATGCCGGCGCGAATCGGGCAAGGTGTTTCCGTGACGAACCACCGGGCGAATCGGAGCGCGACATGCCTCTGCGCGAGACACTATCGAATACCTGGCACCACATTCAAGATGGACTTTTCCCTTGGCTCGCCGAGAAGGCGGGGCCGCTGACGGATGGGCACAAGCGGGTGATCACCGTGCTCGAAGTGGCCCGCGTCGAGGCGTTCGTGCAAACGACTTGGCGTGGCCCCGGGCGGCCGCCCGCCGACCGGCATGCGCTGGCGCGTGCGTTCACGGCCAAGGCGGTCCTCGACCTGCCGACCACGGCGGCGCTGATCGAGCGGCTGCAGGTGGACGCGACCTTGCGCCGGCTGGTCGGCTGGGAACGGGCCAGCCAGGTGCCGGGAGATTGGACCTTCTCGCGCGCCTTTGCCGAGTTCACCAGCACCGGATTGCCGATGCGCGTGCACGAGGCGCTGATCAAGAAGACGCTTGGAGATCGCATCATCGGCCACATCGCGCGCGACGCGACCGCGATCGAGGCGCGCGAGAAGCCTGCCAAGCGCGAGAAGCCGGTGCAGCAAGTCAAGCGCCGGCGCGGCCGGCCGCGCAAAGGCGAGGTGGTGCCACCGAAGGAGCCACGGCGGCTGGAGCGCCAGGTCGAGCAGACGCTGCCCGACATGCTGGCTGATCTTCCGACCGCCTGTGATGTCGGAATGAAGCGCAACGCGAAAGGCCACACGACCAGCTGGATCGGCTATAAATTGCACATCGACACCGCCGACGGCGACATTCCCGTGTCGTGCCTTTTGACCTCGGCGTCCGTGCACGACAGCCAAGTGGCGCTGCCGCTGGCAGCCATCACCGCCGGCCGTGTCACCAATCTCTATGATCTGATGGACAGCGCCTATGACGCGCCGGAGATCAAAGCCAGAAGCCGCGCCCTCGGCCACGTGCCGATCATCGACGCCAATCCGCGGCGGGGCGGCAAGGCCGCGGCCGAGACGGAGCAGCGCGCGAGGTTGCACGCCAACTTCCAGCCGGCCGAAGACGTGCGCTACAATCAGCGCAGTTCGGCCGAGCGCGTCAACGGCAACCTGAAGGACAACCACGGCGGCAACCATGTGCGTGTGCGGGGCGCCCCGAAGGTGCTCTGCCATTTGATGTTCGGCATCCTGGCGGTCACCGTCGAGCAGCTCATGCGGCTCGTCACATAGCGACCGCGGCGGCACGTCGCACCGCAATGACAAACTGGACCAGGCAACGGGGAGCTGCGTCGAAAATCACCGGATTGGCCCCGGCATGCCGCGAATTGCATCGGCAAGGCCCCTCGTTCGGGCCTCCGATGATCCCGCCTCGTCCGTTTCCAGGAGTTTTGCAAGAGGCTCAGACCTCTTTTGGGTCCCTGAGCGGCCTGAGCTTGCCGCGAGCGACCTGATCCGGCAGCGTGAAGGTGTCGCGGCCGAGCATGTTGATGTGCTCGTGACCGAGCGGCGACAGGCGCGCCACGTCCTCGTCGCGCACCAGGAACCCATCCTTGCGCAACTGTGAGACCGCCGCGTCGATGTAGATCGTGTTCCAGAGCACGATGACGTTCACGATCAGTCCAAGTGCGCCCAACTGATCTTCCTG
>JAYTTO010000104.1:0-2636 GCA_043744975.1 Betaproteobacteria bacterium
CACGAGGACGAGGCGCTCGATGACTTGGAGGTAGTTCTCGTCGAGCTTAAAAAATGATCGCCGATGACTACCGTTGCTCGCAACCGTTGGCAGCCGCCCTTCAATCACTTTTGGAATCATGCAACTTCACTCCAGAGGATCGATCCTGTTCAACGGTTGCCGAGCCTGCGCGCGGCTCCAGTCATCGAGCAGTTCCGCTTGGTGGAGCGCGCGCCATTCCTCCAATCTCCTGGACAGGAACGCCACCAAGTCCTGCCCGGCGACGCTACGGCAACGGCGGGCCAATACGCTTGCACGTTATGGCCCAGACAGAAACCGGATATCGCCATACCAGGCCGTGACCGCCTCACCGGTATTGTCGGTGTCGGTGGCGACCGCCACGCCGGAGATGGCCGGCGGATCCTCCCCGAATGCCGCGCGGAAATCGTCGGCCACGTTGCGGCGAACCGAGACCCATCGCCCTGCCTGCGCCGCGCCGGAGGTCACCACGATCATGCGCAGGCGATCGGTGTATGGGCTCCACACGGCGGTACCGACCTCCGCTTTCGCATCCCAGACGTAGCACAGGCCCGCCGCCGGGACGGCGTCGCCGTACATCGCCCGGGCAAGCTTGAGCTTGATGCGCGTGCCGAACGGCAACTTCGCCGTGTCGTAGTCGAACAGGACGTAGACCCGCGCCGGAAAATCGTCGCCGGCTTTGGTACCGAACACGGATTTCGCCAGGACGCCGCTCACCTTCCAGCGCCATTCGAGCACCGGCTTCGCCTTCGGGTCGAGATGAAGGGCGTGGCTCAGGCCGGCCATCGACGCACCGGCATCGGCCCGCAGCACGATGGTACCGGCGTCGTCCACCAACCCGTATCGGGTTTCGCGCGGCACCTTCGGCAGCTTGGTCGCGCGCCAGGGCTCGGCGGGCGCCGCTCCTGCTTTACCGTCCGAGAATGGCGCGACGTTGACATCGGCCCCGACGGCGCTCGTGGCAGCGACGCAAAGCGCCATTGCGGTCGCCCGCAACACCTGGATCGCCAACGGACGTGGTGGCAATGTCACTTCGCCGCCGGTCCGGATGCTCTCCCTCGCAATGCGTTTCGTAGTCCGATCCATCGCCACGCTGGTCAGTCCTCGTCGAGTTGCCGCTGCAAGCTGCCGATGCCGTCAAGCAGCGCCGCGAATCTGTCGTCGAACCGGGTGAGGCGGTACTCGACACGTGGCGGCACTTGGGCTGTCATGCGCCGCAGAAAGCGGACGACTATACGTTCAGTCGGTGGCGGCCGTAGCGGTCGAGGAACAAAATCATGGCGTTTCGTCGACCCACGGATTCAGTAGCGGCACGCGTGCAAGCTGGTAGTCGCCGGTGTCGCGGGTCACGATCGTCAGCCCGTGCTGTAGGGCAGTCGCCGCGATGATCAGGTCGGGCTGCGAAAAGGTATGCCCGGCCTTGCGCCCGTCTTCCACGAGCAGACGCCACTTGAACATGACGTCCTCCGACACCTCCAGCACGCGCCGGTCGAACATCGGCCGCACTTTGTGCGTCAGCCAGTCATTGAGCTCGGCGCGGCGAATCGGATCGGCGACCATGTCGATGCCGTAGCGGATCTCGGCGAATGTCACCGTGCTGGCGAACAGTTCATCCAGCGGCTGACTGGAGATGAAGGCACGTACCCGTGCATTGGGGCGCGGTCGGCGCAACTCCGAGACAACATTGGTATCGAGCAGCCAGCCACTCACAGCTTGATCGCCCGCACCGGCATGGGCGAACGGCGCGGTTCGATGTCGATCTCACGATACGGGGACGCTTGCAGCGCGTCGATCAGCGCCTGCCCGGTACGCGCACCTTTCAGGCGGTGAAACTCGTCTGCGTCGACAACGACGACCGCGTCACGGCCATGCAGCGTGACGTGCTGCGGCCCGTCGCTATGTGCCAAACGCACCAACTCGCTGAATCGCGCCTTGGCGTCCTGAAGGCTCCAGCGACTGCGGGGAGGCTGCGCAGGGGCGCGGACGGATGTCGATGATTTTCTAGTCATGCTGACCAGATTAGCACGGCACGGCGCGTGAAGCGAAAGCCTCGCACCCGGGGATCGTCGATGTCTGCGACCTCAAACCGGCGCAGCCCTCGCCGATCACCCCAGATTCACCATCACATGCCGGACCACGGTGTAATCCTCCAGTCCTCTGACTTCGATGCGACGCATTCACGGCTTCGGATTCTTCCCATCGGCAGTGCCCTCTTCCATATGCACAACCCCATATGCGGTTGTACGTATGCCTGCCGAGCATATGTCTTCCCACATATAGGCTCGGAGCGCCGAGGCTCCTAACGTGCGATTCGCGACGTCCGCGCCGAACCACAACAGGAGACCCCGATGACTGCGACGCCGGCAACGCCCCGAGCATGCGGCACGAACGTCGTTCGCCAGGCCGAACTTTGGCACCTCGATTCGCCGATACGGCTCGAGTAACAGAGCTTTAGTCTTACTGTGTTAACAACAAGCTATTATGTGTTCATCTTCAACCACCCTGTCAAAGTCGAGATGGACGCAAGAATGGTGCGGTTCGAGGAGTACGTGTCGATGATTGCAGGACACCTGGGGCATGCCGATCGGGTTGGACCGTTCCGCGGCTACTGCGCCGGG
>JAYTTO010000105.1:0-3911 GCA_043744975.1 Betaproteobacteria bacterium
AAGGAACTCGGTCCGGACAAGGTCGAGATGGTCGTGCCCTCGCTCAGCATCCTGGCGGAACCGCCGGTGACCCTGGTCGATCGCGTCGTCGACAAGCGCGGCACGCGCAAGGTCGCGGAGGAATACCTGCGGTTCCTGTATTCAGACGAGGCGCAGGCGATCATCGCCGACAACTGGTTCCGGCCGGTGGGCACGGCGGCTGTCGCGAAGTTCGGCAGCCGCTTTCCCAAGCTCACGCTGGTGACGGTGAACGACGTCTTCGGCGGTTGGCAGAACGCGCAGAAGACGCACTTCGCCGACGGCGCGATCTTCGACCAGATCTTCCAACAAAACAGATGAGTTTTTCTCTCCGTCGCCATAGCGTCTTGCCAGGCTTCGGCCTGGCGCTCGGCATCACGGTGCTGTATCTCAGCCTGATCGTGCTGGTGCCGCTGTCGGCGGCGTTCATCAAGACGGCGTCGCTCACCTGGGGGGCGTTCGTCGCGGCGGTGACGTCGCCGCGGGTGCTGGCGTCGTACCGCCTGACCTTCGGCGCGTCGTTCCTGGCCGCGGTCATCAATGCGGTCTTCGGGCTGCTCGTTGCCTGGGTGCTGGTGCGCTACCGGTTCCCGGGCCGGCGCTTCATCGATGCCATCGTCGACCTGCCGTTCGCATTGCCGACGGCCGTGGCCGGCATCGCGCTCGCCGCCTTGTATTCGGCCAACGGCTGGATCGGGCAGTGGCTCGTCCCGCTCGGGATCACAGTCGCCTTCACCCGGCTCGGCATATTGGTGGCGCTCACCTTCATCGGCCTGCCGTTCGTCGTCCGCACGATCCAGCCGGTGCTCGAAGACCTTCAGCCGGAGCTCGAAGAGGCGGCGGCTACGCTCGGCGCGAGCCGCCTCCAGACGTTCCGCCGCGTGATCTTCCCGACGCTGGTGCCGGCATTGCTCACGGGTTTTGCGCTGGCGTTCGCGCGCGCCATCGGCGAGTACGGGTCGGTCATCTTCATTGCGGGCAACATGCCGATGGTGTCCGAGATCACCCCGCTGCTGATCATCACCAAGCTTGAGCAGTACGACTATGCCGGGGCGACGGCGCTCGCGGTGGTGATGCTCTCGATCTCGTTCGCGCTGCTGTTGCTGATCAATCTGCTGCAGGCGTGGATGCGCCGGGCGTCGGGACAATGAACGGCGCAACCACGGTGTTCTCCGGCATGCAGGCACCGGGACCCGCAGCATTCGGCACTTCCGTTCGTGCCACCCGCGACGCCACCACCGAACCGGCGTGGGTGCGGCGTGCGCTGATCGGTCTGGCGCTCGCGTTCCTGGGCGTATTCCTGTTCCTGCCGCTGGCGGTGGTGTTTCACCAGGCCTTGAGCAAGGGCCTCCAGGTCTACTGGCAGGCGGTTACCGATCCTGACGCGCTCGCCGCCATCCGCCTGACGCTGCTGGCAGCGGGCATCGCGGTGCCGCTCAACCTGGTGTTCGGCGTGGCTGCCGCCTGGGCCATCGCCCGGTTCGAGTTTCGCGGCAAGAGCCTGCTCACCACGCTGATCGATCTGCCGTTCTCCGTGTCGCCGGTGATCTCGGGCCTCATCTACGTCCTGGTGTTCGGCCTCCAGGGCTGGTTCGGCCCCTGGCTCGGCGACCACGATCTCAAGGTCATCTTTGCCGTGCCGGGCATCGTGCTGGCCACGATCTTCGTCACCTTTCCGTACGTCGCGCGCGAGCTGATCCCGCTCATGCAGGCACAGGGCGCGGAGGAAGAGGAGGCTGCGGTGGTGCTCGGGGCCAGCGGCTGGCAGGTGCTCTGGCGCGTGACGCTGCCCAAGGTGAAGTGGGGTCTGCTCTATGGCGTGATCCTCTGCAACGCCCGCGCGATGGGCGAGTTCGGTGCTGTCTCGGTGGTGTCGGGCCACATCCGCGGCCTGACCAACACGCTGCCGCTGCACGTCGAGATTCTCTACAACGAATATCAGTTCGCGGCCGCCTTCGCGACTGCATCGGTGCTGGCGTTGCTGGCGATCGTGACCCTCGGCCTCAAGGCCTGGGTCGAAGGCCGGCAGCACGATCCGGAACCGGCGATGGAACCCAGGGAGACACGGCCATGAGCATCGACATCCGCAACGTGAATCGGCGTTTCGGCAATTTTGCTGCGCTCGACGACGTGAGCCTGGAGGTGCGCCCCGGTGAACTGCTGGCGCTGCTCGGACCGTCCGGGTCGGGCAAGACCACGCTGCTGCGCGTTATCGCCGGCCTCGAGACGGTCGATTCCGGACAGGTGCTGTTCCACGGCGAGGACTCCACCGATCGCCACGTGCGCGAACGCCAGGTCGGTTTCGTATTTCAGCATTACGCGCTGTTCCGCCACATGACGATCTTCGAGAACGTGGCCTTCGGCCTGCGGGTGCGGCCGCGCGCCCAACGCCCGGCCGAGGCGCAGATCCGCCGCAAGGTCCACGAACTGCTGGAACTGGTGCAACTTGACTGGCTGGCCGACCGCTACCCGCATCAGTTGTCGGGCGGGCAGCGCCAGCGCATCGCGTTGGCGCGGGCGCTGGCGGTCGAGCCGAGCGTGCTGCTGCTCGACGAGCCTTTCGGCGCGCTCGATGCGAAGGTGCGCAAGGAACTGCGCCGCTGGCTGCGCCGCCTGCACGACGAGATGCACATCACCAGCGTGTTCGTGACCCACGACCAGGACGAAGCGCTCGAGGTGGCCGACCGGGTGGTGGTGATGAACGAAGGCCGCATCGAGCAGATCGGGTCGCCGCAGGAGGTCTACGACCACCCGGCCACACCGTTCGTCTACCAGTTCCTCGGCAATGTGAACCTGTTCCACGGCAGGGTGCAGGACGGGCACGCCATGATCGGTCCGGTGGCGGTGCCGGTGACGGGAACCGCCGACAGCGCGGCCGCGATCGCCTTCGCCCGTCCGCACGAAATCCAGATCGTCCGGCCCGGACCGGGCGAAACCGGCATTGCCGCCCGTGTGGAACATGTCCTGGCCGTCGGTTCCATCGTGCGGATCGACCTCGACCCCGAAGGCGGAGCGTCGACGATTCATGCCGAAGTGTCACGCGCGGAATTGCGTGATCTCGGACTGGTCACCGGCGACCGCGTCCTGGTCCGTCCCCGCCAGGTAAGGGTCTTCCAGGCCGCCTAGTCGTCCGCTGGACGACACCCCTGAGCACGATGTTGAACGAAGGGAAGATCTGAAGCGAAGGGGCCCCGCCCACAGGGTCCCCCGAGGACGGGGCGCCCCCTGGAGGGGGAAGGCGAAGCGCAGCGCAGCCTGGGGGTGGGCGTCATCTAATACAAATCCGGTGTAAGCAAATGCCAAAGCGGTCGTTCAGATTATAAGAGCCGGCCGCTAGAGTCACCGGTCTCGGTGGTGTCGCCGGACTTCCCCCCCTATCCTCGATGTATAGATATGACGTAGTCGATCAGACGCTGGTCAACGAGCGCGTGGCCCAGTACCGCGATCAGTTGCGGCGATTCCTGGAGGGCAAGCTGCCCGAGGAAGAGTTCCGTCCGCTGCGCCTGCAGAACGGCCTCTACATCCAGAAGCACGCGCCGATGCTGCGCGTCGCGATCCCGTACGGCTTGCTGTCGTCGCGCCAGTTGCGGATGCTCGCGAGCATCGCGCGCCGCTACGATCGCGGCTACGGCCACTTCACCACGCGGCAGAACATCCAGTTCAATTGGCCGAAGCTGCGCGACATTCCCAAGATCCTCGCCGACCTGGCGTCGGTCGAGATGCACGCGATCCAGACTTCGGGCAATTGCATCCGCAACATCACGACGGACCAGTTCGCGGGCGCCGCTGCGGACGAGATCATCGACCCGCGGCCGGTGGCGGAGATTCTGCGCCAGTGGTCGAGCCTGCATCCTGAGTTTTCGTACCTGCCGCGCAAGTTCAAGATTGCGATG
>JAYTTO010000106.1:0-3205 GCA_043744975.1 Betaproteobacteria bacterium
GCAGCACACCGTGGGCTGCCGGGTGCTGCGGACCGAAATTCATCGTGAAGTTGCGGATCTCGGCCATGTCAGTACCGCCCGGCCGCCCGAAGGTGCTGACGCGCCCCCTCGGGGGGCAGCGAACGCAGTGAGCGTGGGGGCAGTTTCATCCTAGCCAGTTGCCGGCGTGCGGGACGAGTACTCGAGGCCGGCGACAGCGATCATTGCAGCAGGCGGCCGAACGCGTGGGCGACCAGTTCTCCCAGGCGTTTGAGGTAGAGGGTCCCCATCTCCGGATAGAAGCGTTGCGGGTCGGGACTTGCCAGCGCCAGCAAGCCGATGCCGTGGGTTCCGCGTAGCGGCACGTAGGCAAAGGAATTGAGGTCCGTCGCCGATTGGCCGAACCAAGTGGCGGTTTCGAACATCGGCTTGCCGCTGCAGTAAGGGTTGGAGAGGCTGTCCGCGAACACGCTCACCTCCTCGCTAACAGGCCCGAACGCCTGCTGCTCGCGCACGCCATTGCCCCAGAGCCGGATCGCGACCTGTGGGACCGAGAAATCGTCGCGCAGGCTCGAGTAGGTGGCGGCCAGCGCGGCGTCGAGGTCGCGCACGTCGAGCAGGCCGATGGCGAAACGATGCAGGCGTTCGATGATGGCGTCATTTTGCTGGCCGAACTCGACCAGTTCATGCAGCTTCTGTTCGAGTGCCTTGTTCTTCTCGCGCAGCGTGACCATCTGCCGCTCGGCGATGGGGATCGCCCGACCGCCGTGCGGGTGGGGGACGAATATGGTGGCGAGCAACTCCGCGTACTGCTCGAAGAAGTCGGGGTTGTCCTTGAGGTACAGCGCTACGTCGGCGGCGACAAAAGGCATGTGGATCCCGGGAGACATCAGGTATGTGCGTCGGAGTGCTCCGCCGCCGGCGCGGCGGCAGATGGCGGTAGATCGGGAAGCTCGATGGTGCCTTCGAACACGGTTTGCGCCGGACCGGTCATGCGTACGCTGGTCCCAGGACCGTCCCAGGCGATTGCCAGTATGCCCCCGCGCGTGTGGACCCGTACCGGGCTTGTGAGGAATCCCCGGTCGATACCGGATGCGACGGCAGCACAGGCGCCGGACCCGCAGGCGAGGGTCTCGCCGGCGCCGCGTTCGAAGACGCGCAGCCGGATGTCGTGGAGGTCGACAATCTGCATGAAGCCCACGTTGACCCGTTCCGGAAAGCGGGCGTGGCGCTCGATCAGGGGGCCTTCGGTATTCACGGGCGCGCGATCGACGTCGTCGACGATCTGTACGGCATGCGGATTGCCCATCGACACCGTGCCGATCTCGCGCGAGACCCCGGCGACGTCGAGTACGTACGCGGTCGAACGATGGTCCGCCACGAATGGAATGGCGCGCGGTTCGAACACCGGTTCTCCCATGTCGACGCTGACATTTCCATCAGCCTCCAAGCGCGGCGCGATCACGCCGCACATGGTGCCGACCCGGATCTCCCGCTCGGTGGTGAGCCCATGCTCGTGAGCGAACACGACGAAGCAGCGGGCGCCATTGCCGCACTGCTGCACCTCGCCGCCGTCGCTGTTGAAGATGCGATAGTGGAAATCCGTCCCGGGACGAGCGGCCGGTTCGACGACGAGGACCTGGTCGCAGCCGACGCCGAAATGGCGGTCGCAGAGCAGGCGCAGTTGATCCGCACTCAATGTGAACGGGGTGCGGGTGGCATCGATCACGACGAAATCGTTGCCTGCGCCCTGCATCTTGGTGAATGTCAGCTTCACGCCAGCAGCTTCGCCATGATGTAGTCGTCCATCACGAAGCCGTCGCCGATGTCGAACACCGCCGACTCGACGATCTCGAATCCGCTTCTGCGATAGGCGCCGATTGCCGAGGCGTTGTGCTTGTTCACCTGCAGATAGAGCCGTCCGATGCCCATCCCGATTGCCCGCCGTTCGAGGTACGTCAGCAGCGCCGCGCCCAGCCCACGGCCGCGGAGTTCATAACGCACGTACAGCTTGTCGATCTTGATCTCGCCCGCCTCCGCATCGGTTTCAGAGGCGGCGAACGCGGCGAGACCACCATCGGTCACGAGCTTGTCCCACCAGGTGCCGGCGCTGTCAAGCTGCGCGCGGATCACATCGGGGTGGTAGCGCCCGGCCAGCATGTATTCTATCTGCGCAGGAGTGATGATGGCGGGATAGTGCCGGTACCAGGTGTCCCGCGCGAGTGCCACCAGTGCCGGGATGTCGGGACGCGCCACAGGCTCGATGTCGATCGGGGTAGTCAATAGATCCGTTCCTTGCCCTCGGGCCGGGTCTTGAAGCGCTTATGCAGCCAGTAGTACTGGGCCGGCATCTCCAGCACCCGCTCCTCGATGAATGCGTTCATCCGGCGGGTATCCGCCGCCACGCTCTCGCCCGGATAGTGCTCCCACGCAGGGTACATGCGTATCACGTATCCCGCCGCGCCGGGCAACTGCGTCACGACCACCGGCACCACAGCGGCACCGGTCAGGCGGGCGAGCCGGGACAACGCCGTCACGGTGGCCGCCTCGACCCCGAAGAACGGCATGAACACGGAGTCGCGTGCGCCGAGATCAAGGTCCGGCGACAGCTGCAGCCCGAGGCCGTCGCGGAACCCCCGCAGCAGCGTCTTCACGCCTTCCTGGCGTGCCACCATACGCGTTCCGGGAAAGCGGCTGCGAACCCGTACCAGGAACTCGTCGAAGACGCGGTTCTTCTGGTGGCTGTAGACGGCCATGCCCTTGTAGTCCATCGACATGCGCAGGCCTTCGAGCTCGATGCCGACGAAATGCGGCACCAGGAAGATCACCCGGCGATCGCCCAGCGCCCGCGCGTGTTCCTCGCCTTCGATCCGGACCAGTCGGCGCAGGCGTCGTTCCGAGGACCACCAGCCGATGGTTCCTTCGAGCAGCCCGCGCCCGACGGCACAGAAATGCGCCCGCAGCACCGCGTCGCGATGGACCTGGTCCCAGTCGGGAAAGCACAGGCGCAGGTTGGTCGCGGCGACTTCACGGCGCTCGCGGCCCAACACCCGCAACGCGGTTCCCACGAACGCGCCGACAGGCGCGAGGATCGGCAGAGGCAGCCAGTGCAGCAGCCAAAGCACCGCGATGGCCAGACGCGTGGCCATCAGGCCGGTTCCCCCGCAGGAGACGGCGGTGCCCCGGCCGGCGTCTTGTAGCGGTTGTAGCTCCACAGGTACTGCTC
>JAYTTO010000107.1:0-4113 GCA_043744975.1 Betaproteobacteria bacterium
GCCGTGCTGCGCGACGTCGAGCCCGAGGACCTGATCAAATACGGCCTCATCCCGGAGTTCGTCGGCCGGCTCCCGGTGGTGGCCACGCTGGTCGAACTCGACGAGAAGGCGCTGATCCAGATCCTCACCGAGCCCAAGAATGCCCTGATCAAGCAGTACCAGCGCATGTTCAGCATGGAAGGGGTCGAACTGGAAATCCGCGAAGGCGGCTTGATGGCGATCTCGCGCAAGGCCTTGCTGCGCAAGACCGGTGCGCGCGGCCTGCGCTCGATTCTCGAGCATGTCTTGCTCGACACCATGTTCGACCTGCCTTCGTTGAAGAACGTCGAGAAGGTCGTGATCGACGAAGGCGCCATCACCGGGGATGCCAAGCCGCTGATGATCTACGCCGACCAGCCGCGGGTGGCGGGTTCCGCATGAGGCGCCCGATGCCCTGTCCCACCCCTGGCGCCGGGAGACTCCACCTGCGGCGGTGAACGCTGTTTTCCTTGAAAACATTCGTAACCGCCCCACTTCCAGAATTGTTGTCTTCCGAATAACTCACCCAGGTGACCCCAATGGAACTTTCCCAAGATCCCTCGGAGAACCGAATTGCGCTTCCGCTGTTGCCGCTGCGGGACGTGGTCGTATTTCCTCACATGGTGATCCCGTTGTTCGTCGGTCGCCCCAAGTCGATCAAGGCGCTCGAGACGGCCATGGAGGCCGGCAAGAGCATCCTCCTGGTCGCCCAGAAGTCCGCCGCGAAAGATGAGCCCGCCGCCGAAGACCTCTACCGGATCGGCAGCGTCGCCAACATCCTGCAGATGCTGAAGCTGCCCGACGGCACCGTGAAGGTGCTCGTCGAGGGCGTGCAGCGCGCCACCATCGTCGAGATCGCCGACCTCAAGACGCACTACGGTGCCGAGGCGGTTCCGTTCGTGGCCGACGAGCTCTCGCCCGAGGAGACGCACGAGATCGAGGCAATGCGCCGGGCCATGATCGGTCAGTTCGACCAGTACGTTAAGTTGAACAAGAAGATCCCGCCCGAGATCCTGACCTCGCTCGCCGGGATCGACGAAGCCGGCCGTCTCGCCGACACCATCGCGGCGCACCTGCCGCTCAAGCTGGAGCAGAAGCAGGCTGTGCTCGAGATGTACGACGTGCGCAAGCGTCTCGAGCATCTGCTCGGGCTGCTCGAGGCCGAACTGGACATCCTCCAGGTCGAGAAGCGCATTCGTGGGCGCGTCAAGCGCCAGATGGAGAAGAGCCAGCGCGAGTACTACCTCAACGAACAGGTCAAGGCGATCCAGAAGGAACTCGGCGATCTCGACGAGGGCGCGGACCTGGACGAGATGGAGAAGCGCATCAAGGCGGCGCACCTGCCCAAGGAGGCGCGCGTCAAGGCCGAGGCCGAACTGAAGAAGCTGCGGCTGATGTCGCCGATGTCGGCGGAGGCGACCGTGGTACGCAACTACATCGACGCCCTGGTCTCTCTGCCCTGGAAGAAGAAGAGCAAGATCAGGAAGGATCTCGTCGGCGCCGAAGCAGTGCTCGACCAGGAGCACTACGGTCTCGAGAAGGTGAAGGAGCGCATCCTCGAATATCTCGCGGTGCAGCAGCGGGTCGAGAAGGTGAAGGCGCCGATCCTGTGCCTGGTGGGGCCGCCCGGGGTGGGCAAGACCTCGCTCGGCCAGTCGATCGCGCGCGCGACCAACCGCAAGTTCATCCGCATGTCACTGGGCGGCGTGCGCGACGAGGCCGAGATCCGCGGGCACCGTCGCACCTACATCGGTTCCATGCCTGGGAAGATCCTCCAGAACATGACCAAGGTCGGTGTGCGTAATCCGCTGTTCCTCCTCGACGAAGTCGACAAGATGGGCATGGACTTCCGCGGCGATCCGGCCTCGGCCCTGCTGGAGGTGCTGGATCCGGAGCAGAACCACACGTTCGTCGACCACTACATCGAGGTCGATTACGACCTGTCGGACGTGATGTTCGTGGCGACCGCGAACAACATGAACATTCCGGCGCCGCTGCTCGATCGCATGGAAGTGATCCGCCTGTCCGGCTATACCGAGGACGAGAAGATCAACATCGCGATGCGTTACCTGCTGCCCAAGCAGATGAAGAATCACGGGCTCATGGACAACGAGTGTGCGGTCTCGGAGAGCGCGGTGCGCGACATCGTGCGCTACTACACCCGCGAGGCGGGCGTGCGTGCCCTCGAGCGCGAGATCTCGAAGATTTCGCGCAAGGTGGTGAAGGCGCTGCTGCTCAAGAAGCGCGAGGGCGTGGTCCAGGTCACGGCGCGCAATCTCGACAAGTACCTCGGTGTGCGCCGCTTCACCTTCGGCATGGCCGAGAAGGAGAACCAGATCGGGCAGGTCACAGGTCTTGCCTGGACGGAAGTCGGCGGCGAGTTGCTGACCATCGAGAGTGCAGTGATGTCGGGCAAGGGCAAGATGATGACGACCGGCAAGCTGGGCGAGGTGATGCAGGAGTCGATCCAGGCCGCGTTGACCGTGGTTCGCAGCCGTTCGCAGAAGCTGGGGATCCGTCCCGACTTCTACCAGAACAGCGACATCCATATCCATCTGCCGGAAGGGGCGACGCCCAAGGACGGTCCGAGCGCGGGAATCGGCATCTGCACGGCGATGATTTCGCTGCTCACCGGCATTCCGGTGCGCGCGGACGTCGCAATGACTGGCGAGATCACGTTGCGCGGCGAGGTCCTGCCCATCGGCGGACTCAAGGAAAAGCTGCTGGCGGCGCACCGGGGCGGCATCAAGACGGTCCTCATTCCGCAAGAGAACGTCAAGGACCTCGCCGACATTCCCGACAACGTCAAGAACCGTCTCGACATCCATCCGGTGAAATGGATCGACCAAGTGCTCGAGCACGCGCTGGAGCGGATGCCGCAACCGTTGCCGATGCCGGTGGCGGAGCCACCGGTCGCGATCGCTGCCGCGGTCGACACCGGCGCGCAGGCGGTTGCGGTGAAGCACTGACGACGAGTCGAGCGTTCCGCATGACGCGGTTGTAACGCGCCGTGACACGTGCGATCGTGTTGCGGCGCGTTTTTCTTGACACTGGGTTTTTCAACTTGCTATAACGGTCACGGACAGTGTCATAGCCTGCGAACCCGCGCCAATGCTCGCTGGCAGAGCGATCAACGACATGATCATGTACGCTTCCCGAACACCCAACCCGCATCTGTGCCCGATTCACGGCGCACTTCTGCATTCGAACAAACAAAGGGGACGCACTTGAACAAATCGGAACTCATCGACGCCATCGCCAAATCCGCCGATATCTCCAAGGCGGCGGCGGGGCGTGCACTGGATGCAACGGTTGCCTCGATCAAGACGTCGCTGCGCAAGGGCGGCATGGTGACGCTGGTCGGGTTCGGCACGTTCTACGTCGGCAAGCGGGCCGCCCGCAGCGGCCGCAATCCCCGCACCGGCGTCGCCATCAAGATCAAGAGCGCGAAGGTGCCGAAGTTTCGCCCTGGCAAGGCGCTCAAAGATGCCCTAAACTAGCGGGCTTGGTCGGTCGACGGCTGAACGCGGTGGTCGGTGGGTTCGCGCAGATGTTGGGCGTCGGAGTTGGGCGTCGGACTCGCACTGCATGCCCGGGTGCTTAGCTCAGTTGGTAGAGCGTCGCCTTTACACGGCGAATGTCGGGAGTTCGAGCCTCTCAGCACCCACCAGTGTTCTGTTGTCGCTGATGTAGTTGTGGCAGGGAAATTCGCAGTGGCAGCACGCATGAGCAATGGTACGAATTGTACGGAGTGGTAGTTCAGTTGGTTAGAATACCGGCCTGTCACGCCGGGGGTCGCGGGTTCGAGTCCCGTCCACTCCGCCAACACATACACCAAGGCGAACTCTGGTTCGCCTTTTTTGTTGTCCCGACAGCCGCGACGCACTGCGTCGCGGGCCGGGCCGGCCGCCAGACGGGCATGATGTTGCCGCCCGCTCCCGGCCGGGACCGGATTCCTCCGAGACTGGTGCCGCATGTTTGACTGGATAGACAAGCACAAGCGCGTAATTCAGATCGTGTTGCTGATTCTGATCGTGCCGCCGTTCGCGTTTTTCGGGATCAACTACTATTTCCAGGACCGTGGCGCGGGTGGGG
>JAYTTO010000108.1:0-2584 GCA_043744975.1 Betaproteobacteria bacterium
GAATAATCATGGGAAACAAACATTGTCAATCTTTGACAATTGATATCCGGCTCGCTACTTCCGCGCCACCTTCTCCACGAACCGCAGGCCCAGCATGAAGATGTCCTCGTCACGGTTGTAGAACGAGGCCACGCGCGTGTACATGAACCCGGCCTCGAACTGATGCTTGCGCGTCTCCATGAACTTGTAAGTGACGCGGATGCTGAAGATGCCGAGCAGGTTGACCTTGTTCTCGGTGCGTACGCCGTCGTAGGCGAGATACGGGCCGACGCCGGTGCTGAACGTGACGTGCGAAGGCTCGCTGCTCCACCAGAACTGCAACGGGATACCGGTGCGGCGCTGCAGTGTGGTGTCGCCTTCGGACAGCAGGCCGGTGGAGATACCCGCGACCTGCCACCATTGGGCGTGGGTGTCAAACAGGTATTGCAGCTCCACCTGATAAGCGGCCGCCGATTTCTGGGTCCCGATCTGGGTCGTCCGCGACGAGCCGCCCCAGAGGCTCACATCCAGCCCCAGGCGCGTCGGCCCGTCGGAATTTTCGAGCGTGGTGAAGTCGCGACCGGCGCCGACCAGCAGCGCATTCGAATTGAACGAGCCTGGCACCCAGGTGTTGTTGTACTGCGTCCGCAGGTACCATCCATGTGGAAAAACGTGCCACTTCAATGCCACCGACGTCATCAGGCCGACCTCGAACTTGTTCACACGCTGGCCGTTCTCGTTGGTGTTGTTCATGTTGGCGTAGGGGCCGGTGCCCGCCTGCAGCTCAAACTTCTCGCCCAATTGCTGGACATACCAGACCTGCCCGGCCAGCCCGTCGCGATGATTGTTCGGCAGATGGCCGTCGTTGTTGTACGAGAACCCGAGCCCGAACTTCGAGTCGGTCGGCCGGTAGATGAAGCCGCTCTGGAGCGTCCAGGTGGTGTCGCCCAGCGCCCGCAGCGCGCCACCGAGGACGTAGAAGTCATCGGTCTCCGTATCCTCGGCGTCTGGTTGCGCGAAGGCGGACGAGGCTGCAAGGAGAACACCTGCCAGCAGTATCAGCTTCATCATTCTTCTCCTTGAGTCGCGCCGTCGGGCATGCCGCCCGGAATCGCAAGAGCGCGTAACGAGCTCTGGGTCCATGCCCCACCGCACTCTGTCAGGCAACCGCCGACGCGATCCACGTCATCCCGGGCAGTTCGATCGTCGAGGTTCCGATCGACTGCCTCTCGACCTCGCGCGCCACGTCTTCCGCAAACGCCTGCTTGTCGCCATCGGCGATGACGCGAATACAGCGAAGCCAGCGGACCGGCGATCTCGATGACCTCGTCGAAGTAAGCGGCACCCGACGTCGGTCTCTGCCACACGACATCGAACGGCTCGACCTCGATGTTCTGGAATCCCGCCTCGCCCATCACCGTGCGGATGCACCCCGGATTGGCGAACGAGAACAACCCGGTCTGGCCCGGCACGGGCGGCGGGATCTCGATGTACTTGCGGATGCAGGCCAGTGGAATAGCGGCCCACGGATTACGGTCGGGCGGACCCCAGTTGCTCTAGGCGATGCGACCGCCAGCCTTCAGCGCCGCCTTCGCGCCCTTCAGCGCCGCCACCGGATCGGGCATGAACATCAGGCCCCAGCGCATGGTGACGGCATCGAAGCTCGCCGGCGGCAGATCGAGTAGCTCGCCGTCGGTCTCGCGAAATTCGATGTTGGCGAGGCCTCGCGCCTGCGCCTTCTCGCGCGCGAAGGCGATCATCTCGCCGACCAGGTCGGTGGCCAGGACGAAACCGGTACTTCCCACTCGAACGGCTGCGGGGATGGCGGGCTCGCCGGTGCCGCAGGCCATGTCGAGCACCCGCTTGCCCGCGCTCACGCCGACGAGATCGAGCAGACGTTCCGACACCGGTCCGAACGCGCCGGTGAGCCGCGCATCGTGCTTGCGCCAGCCCGGCGCGACGGCGGTCCAGGACGCGCGCTCGCGCTCTTTCATTTCGGCTGCGTTCATCGGGGTCCCTCCTGCGGAACGAAGATGCTACGGCAACGTCCGGCCATCTCAGAAAACCTACTCGAAGATCTCGGCGGCCTGGATGCCGAACACGCTTTGTTGGACCTTGCCTTCGGCCCGATACATCTCGACCGTGCGCGTGGCGGGGATAATGATCCAGGCTTCGGTGGCTCCGGCCGCGAGATAGGCTGATGCCTTTTCGCGAAGCTTGGGCATGACATTGCTCGGGGACGCGATCTCGACGCAGAGTTCGGGCGCGGAGGAAAGCGGGGTATCGTCGAGATGCGCGGACACGAACGCGTCGGAGCACCAGGCCACGTCAGGTGCACGGATTCCGGCCGCCGTCAGGATACCCACCTCTAGAACCACTTTTCCACCGAGCTTCCGCGGCAACAATATGGCGAGTTCCCCCGCCAGCACTCCATGCGCCATTGCGACGGGACTCATCAGGATTTCCCCCCATTGCGTGAGCTCGATCTTGCCCGGCACATCCTCGAACGTGGGATCGACACACATCCGCCGCCAGCGCTCGGTCAACTGGAGCGGCGTGAGCGGCGCTTCTATGACATCCGGCATCGTGGACATGCGTCCTCCAA
>JAYTTO010000109.1:0-3810 GCA_043744975.1 Betaproteobacteria bacterium
TCATCGGCTATGCCGTCGGCCGGCTGCGGCCGGGCTGGCTCGGACGTGCGCCCGACGCCCACGCGACCGACGGGCCGGCGACCGCCTCGGCCGGCTTCCGCCGGTCGACGTTCGTGCTGACGGTCGTGGCGACGCTCGCCATCTGGCTGGTCGCACTGGGTGGCCTGATGGCAGTCGACGGCCCCGGCGACCTGCGGGTGCCGATGGCGTGGTTCTTCAGCAAGGCGGCATTGCTCACGTTCGGCGGCGCCTACGCGGTACTGCCGTATGTCCAGCAGGCCATGGTCGACAGCTTCCACTGGATCACCGCGAACCAGATGATCGACGCTCTCGCGCTCGGCGAGACCACGCCCGGACCGCTGATCATGGTGGTCGCCTTTGTCGGCTTCGTCGCCGACTGGAACCGCCACGCCGCCGACGCCGCCTGGACCTGGTCCGCGTCCGGCAGCGCGCTGGTCGCGGTGTTTTTCACCTTCCTGCCGTCGTTCGGCTTCATCCTCGCCGGCGCGCCGCTGGTCGAGGCCACGCGCGGGCGGCTGGCGTTCACCGCCCCGCTCGCCGGCATCACGGCGGCCGTGGTCGGCGTGATCGCCAACCTGGGCGTCTACTTCGCGGCCCACGTGATGTTTCCCGACGGGCCCGGCGGCGGACCGCAATGGTTCGCGATCATCCTGAGCGTGACTGCGGCGTTCGCCCTGATCCGCCTGCACTGGAACGTGATCGCGGTGATCGGGCTCTGCGCTGCGATCGGCCTGCTGCGCGGCGCGATCAGCTACTGATTCTTGTCGAGGTACTTGCGCAGTTCGCGCAGGCGTGCCTCGATGCTCGACATCTGGTAGAAGTCGCCGTCGCCATTGCGCAGGGCGATCTGCAGTTGCTCGACCGCCAGCGGCAGGTTGCCGGCGCTGACGTAGGCCTCGGCCTGAGACTTGTGTTGCATCATCGGCCGCGACAGCGCGGCATAAGCCTTGGCCTCCAGCTCGTAGAGGCGGCCGTCGCTCGAATCCTTCATCAGCTGCGATTCGAGCACGTCGATCGCATCCCCCGGACGATTGACCGCGAGCAGCGACTCGGCATAGTCGTAGCCGAGCGCGCGGTCGCCCGGCCACGCCTTCACGCCGTCGGCCAGGATCTTCAGGGCGGCGGTCCGGTTCTTCTGGGCGATCTTGAGCCGTGCGTCGAGCGCCACCAACATCGGGTGCGGTGGCGCGGTCCTGACCAGGGTCGCCATTTCGGTGGCCGCCCGCGCCGGGTTCTCGGCGCGCAGCAAGGCGGTCACCAGGCCGTAGCGGGCGGCCACCTCGTTGTTGAATTTCCGGTCGGCGATGATCTCGTCGAAGAAACCGACGGTTTCGCGGATGTCGCCCTGCGTTGCCCGCAGCTTCGCGCGCACCAGATGGAAGTCGAGACTGTCCGGCACCTGGCGGTAGGGAATATTGCTGACCCGGTTCTGCACGTCGGCGATGCGCTCGAAGGTGACCGGGTGGGTGAGCATGTAGGTCGGCGCGCCGGTCTCGTAGGTGCGGGTGGCGCGTTGCAGGCGGTCGAAGAACACGGGCATCGCATGCGGATCGAAGCCGGCGCGATCGAGCAGGCTGACCCCGACCCGGTCGGCCTCGCGCTCGTTATCTCGCGTGAAGGCGAGGCGGCTCGAGATCGATTGGGCCTGGGCCGCGGCGATGGCGCCGGCCGCCGCCTGCGGGTTGGAACGTGCAACCAGGATCGCCAGGGCGAGCACCGCCAGCGAGGTCATGCCGGCCCGCTGCTGCTGGTTGAGCAGACGGGCGATGTGACGTTGCGTCACGTGCGAGATTTCGTGTGCGAGCACGCTGGCGAGTTCCGATTCGCTCTGGGCGGCAAGGATGAGCCCCAAATGGACCCCGACATAGCCGCCGGGCATCGCGAACGCGTTGATGGTCGGGTCGCGCAGCGCGAAGAACGAGAAGTCCATGCGCGCGCCGTTGCTCGCCGCCACCAGCCGGTAGCCGATCCGGTTCAGGTAGTCGACCACCTCGGGATCATCGAGGTAGTTCGGCGACTGTCGTATCTGGCGCATGATGTTCCAGCCGACGCCACGCTCCTGCGCGATCGACAGCGTGGCCTCGGAGACGTCGCCCAGGTCGGGCAGGTCGTCACCGCGTGCCGGGAACGTCAGGGCAAGGGCAAGCAGGGCTGTGGCTAGTGCATGTGCGCGCATGGCATCGCTATGATAGCCTCGACGTCCCGTTAGTTCGTTCGTGCCGCACCGTCGTGCGGCCATTCGCATCGCCATCGTCAACGTGAGCGCACTCAACCATTTCGATGCCGAAGGCCAGGCCCACATGGTGGGCGTGGGCGACAAGGCCGAGACATCCCGGGTCGCGGTCGCGACCGGCCGCATCTCGATGCAGCCGGCGACGCTGGCGCTCATCGTCCAGGGCACCGCGAAGAAAGGCGACGTCCTGGGCGTTGCCCGGGTGGCCGCGATCCAGGCATCCAAGCGCACCTCCGAGTTGATCCCCCTCTGCCATCCGATCGCGATCACACGCGTCGCGGTCGAGTTCCACCTCGACCATGCGGCCAACGCAGTGGATTGCACCACCACGGTCGAATGCTTCGGCCGCACCGGGGTCGAGATGGAGGCGCTGACCGCCGCCAGCGTCGGCCTGCTCACGATCTACGACATGTGCAAGGCGGTCGACCGCGGCATGTGCATCGAGAGCGTCCGGCTGATCGAGAAGAAGGGCGGCAAATCGGGGCACTGGACCGCGGCCGATCCGGCCGGATGAGCGCCATGCCGGTGAACCCCGGTCGGCACTGGCGGTCGGACCCCACATGACACTCCAGGATCGTTCACGATGGCCAGGGTCGCGTCGCGTCTCCGTGCCTGTTGTGCTTGCTTTGATGCTGACGCTGGCGCCCGCGCTCACCGCGGCAGCGATCGACGGCCGCGAGGTGGCGCAAGGCCAGGAACGCGGCAATTGCCTGGCTTGTCATCGCATGCCGGCCGACCCGCGGGCGGTCACCGAGGCCAATCTCGGCCCGGTGCTGCGCGACATCCGCACCCGCTTTCCCGACCGGCAGCGGCTGCGGGCGCAGATCTGGGATGCCGCGGCGAACAACCCGGACACCCTGATGCCGCGCTATGGCCGGCACCGCATCCTGACGGAAGCCGAGATCGACGCCGTGACCGATTTCGTGTTCGGCCTGTGAACCGCGAGTCGCGGATCGACCGCGCGAGGCGGCGCTTCGGCCAGGCCGCCGTCGCCGTGGTGGTGCTGGCCGCGCTTGCGCCGCTGCGCGCGTGGGCGGCGCGCAACAATGCTGCGTTCGATACCAAGGTGCTCGAAGAGGGCGTGGCCGCAATCGGCGCCGATGCCGCGGTCGAGACCGACCAGATCCTGTTCAAGTCGCCCGACATCGCCGAGAACAGCGCGATCGTCCACCTCGAAATCCGGTCGCTGCTGCCGGACACCCGGACGATCTGGCTGTTCGCCGAGAAGAACCCGCAGCCGCTGGTCGC
Source organism: Betaproteobacteria bacterium (assembly GCA_043744975.1). Classification (GTDB taxonomy): domain Bacteria; phylum Pseudomonadota; class Gammaproteobacteria; order Burkholderiales. Next base: position 3,503 of record JAYTTO010000109.1, read on the forward strand.
GCAGTTCGATCTGCTGCCGGGCCTGGAGCCGTTCGTCGCGGTGCGCATCAAGATGGCCGACTCCGCCTTCCTGCGGGTGGTGGTCAAGGCCGCGGACCGCTTCTACTACGTCCGCCGCGAGACCAAGGTCACCATCGGCGGCTGCGCCGGTTAGCGCAACCAACCCGGCCCCCCGAGATGCCCGATCCGATCAAGATGCGCATCACCCTCGATGGCGAGATCGCCACCGTCAAGGTGCTCATGCCCCATCCGATGGAGACCGGCCTGCGCAAGGACCCGAAGTCGGACGAGATGATCGAGACCCTGCC
>JAYTTO010000110.1:0-1688 GCA_043744975.1 Betaproteobacteria bacterium
CTGGGCAGCGCCACCTTTGTGCCGTCGCTGGCCAAGAACATCCTCTGCATCGCTGGCGGCAGCGGCATCGCCGGCATGATGTCGATCCTGGCGCGGGCCGCTGGCGAGGGTTACTTCAGCGACTACAGCGGCGATGTTTTCTTCGGCGTCCGGTCGATGAAAGATGCCTTCTACCTTGACGAGTTCTCCGCGCTGCGCGAGCAATGCGGCGAGAAGCTGAGCATCACGATCGCACTCTCGGAAGAGCCCGCCAGCGCTTCGGCGCAGATCGACCACCCCCTGCTCAGCTTCGATACCGGCTTCGTCCACGAGGCGGCGGGCCGGCGCATGCAGGGTCGCTTGCAGGGGGTACGCGCTTACCTGGCCGGCCCGCCGCCCGCGGTGGATGCCAGCATTCGCATGTTGCTGATGTCGCGTGTGTCGACCGACAACATTCGATACGACAAGTTTAGTTAAAGGCCCGGCATGAAGAGAATCCATATCTGCAAGGCCAGCGACATTCCGTCGAACGGAATGAAGAGCTACGACACCTCGATCGGCGTCAAGGTACTGATCGCGAATGCCGGTGACGCGTACTACGGCTATCAGGGCGTGTGCCCGCACCAGGATGTCTGCCTCGACGAGGGCTTCTTCGACGGCGCCACGCTGACCTGCCACCAGCACCTGTGGCAGTGGGACATCACCACCGGCGCACCAGTCGGCTTGGCCGAGGCGCCGCTGGAGCGCTACCAGATCGAACATCAGGACGGCGAGATCTTCGTGCTGCAATCGAGCGCGCTGAAAGTCTCGGAGCTGTTCAAGGGTATCTCGGACAGCGCGCTTGAGCGGCTAGACGCGCTGGCCCGACGCGAAGTGCATGACAGCCTCGCTACGCTCTATAGCGTGGGCGATGCTGTCGACGACCTCTACATCCTCGAGTCAGGGCGGGTCGAATTCATCATCGGGCGCGATGACCGCACCAGCCTGGCCGGATTCATGCTGCGCAAAGGCGAGGTGTTCGGCTGGGCTGCGCTGCTGCCGGATCAACCGAAACGGATCGCCAGGGCCGTGTGCATGGAAAAGTCTACCGTGTTGCGCCTGAGCGGCGAAGAGGTGCTGAAGGTGCTGGCGGACGAGCCAGCGTCGGGCTTCCTGGTGATGCGCCAGCTCTCGGCGCTGATCACCAAGCATCTGAGATCGCAAGGCGAGAAGTAGCTCGGCACGATCGCCCAGGCGGCGCGTGACATCGGTGTCGCGACGACAAGCTGTCGGCGTGAAAAATGTGTTCTAAAAAATTGGCGCTCTGGACCCCAGGCGCACAACAGGAGACAAGGCATGGCTTTCTGTATCAATCATCGTCTGCAGGCAATGTTGACAGGCGTTGCGGCCGCATTTGCGTTGAGCGCTGCCCTGCCCTCAATCGCCTTGGCTGGCGATCTCGAGTACGGCAAGGTGGGCGAACCGGTCAACTTGGTCATCGGCTATCAGCCGTTCTACACCGAGTCGTGGTCCGGCATCGTCTTGCGCGGCAAGAAGATGTATGAGAAGTACCTGCCGAAGGGCTCGACCGTCGAGTTCTCGATCGGGCTGCAAGGCGCCGTCATCGTGAACGCCATGCTCGCTGGCAAGCAGCATATCGGCTACCTCGGCGACATGCCCGCCATCGTATCGACCACCAAGCAAGACGTTGCCGACATCCGCATCGTTGC
>JAYTTO010000111.1:0-5202 GCA_043744975.1 Betaproteobacteria bacterium
CAGCCTGCCGGCGCGTCCGGCGAAGGGCAGATCGGGGGCCGCGGTGAGCCTGGCAGCATCCATCGTGCCGTTCCTGACCGGGCCGCTCACCTGCACCTCGCGTCCGACCGCCAGGCCCTGGGCTGCCGGATTGCGGACCGCAACGCGCAGTCCCTGCACCTCGATGGCGCTGGGCGTCACGCGAGTGATCGGGCCGTTCACCTGTGGCACCGCGCCGATGGCCGCCGGATCCACCCGCGTCACGCGGACGTTGCCATTGGCCAGGCGCAGGCCGCTGATGGCGACCGGTGCACCGGCAGCGATCGCGCGCTGGAGCGCGGCCATGTGTTTGGGCGAAACGACCAGACGCTGCCCCAGCACCTCGGCTTGCCCTGCGCCCGGGTCGATGCGCCCGACCGGACCCACAGCCGCGTGGATCACCTCGATCGAGCGCGCCCTCAGGTGGTTGCCCTGCGCAACGGCTTCGATCGCCACCACTTGGCCGACGGCGAGCTTGCTCGCATCCATCGCCTTGTTGCCCGAACTCACCGGGGTGCTGCCGTCGTACTCGACCTCCAGGCCATTGACGCACACGCTGGCAAAGCCGGTGACGACGCCGACGATGCCGGTACCGCCGATGCCGCCATCGCCTACCACGGGCCTGCCGGTACCGCCCGTGCCGCCATCGCCTACCGCGGGCCTGCCGGTACCGCCGATGCCGCCGTCGCCGACTGCGGGTTTGCCAGTGCCGCCGATGCCACCGTCGCCGACCGCCGGTTTGCCGGTGCCGCCGATGCCGCCTTCGTAGGACGAAGGGGCGCCGGTCCCGCCGATACCGCCGTCCTCCGGCCCGTCCTGGCAAGGATTGGCGAAGGCCGGCACTGCCCAGCACAACGCAACGAGAATCGACGCGATCCTGGTGCAGATGTCAGTCACGCCGGGGCTCCGCGTCTTCGTCGTTCATTCGCGCGGCATGGAAATAGATGCCGAAATTCATGCGTTCGTGCGCGTCGGTCTGGCCGGCATCGCGTTTGGCGAGCTCGGCGGCCTTGCGGTTCAATGTGGTGAGTGCCTGCATGCCGAGCCGTTTCGCCATGCGTTCGAGTTCGGCTACCGACGCGGGGGTCAGCTCGTCGTAGTGCACGCTGCGCTCGAGGCGCGGCGGTTCCCGGTCAAGAACGTTGTCGACGGCGGTGGCCAGGTGGTCGTGGACGTTCTGCTGGAAGTAGAAGATCTTTTCGTCGAAACCCCGTGTCGGCACGAAGGCGTCGGTGTTGAGGATCACCCGATCCTGGTCGTCGACCAGCGCCACGCCGAGATTGACCCATTCGTCGAGCACCGCGCGGGCGCGGATGTCGTTGTTGACCGAAGCCACGAGGGCGTCGAAGGATTGTTCGCCGCCCTGGCTGGCGCGACGTGCCAGTGGCTTCGGCAGGCCTTCCTCATCCAGGTATGCGGGGGTCGAGACCCAGCGCGCCACGAGTTCCGCCCCGAGCGACACGGCACGCGGCATCTTCGGCTCGACCGTGCGGCCATCGTCGCGCAGGCGCCGCACGTCCTTGCGATGCACGCCGGTGAGGAGGCTCACCCGACTGTCGGTCTGGCGTTTGCCGTCGAGACGGAAGTGGCGATCAGTTACATCGACGAAGATGCCCTTCAACTGGTCGGCCAGCCATGGGTAGGTGAAGCCGGTGGCGAGGAGCAGGCGGACCAGCGGCTGCAGGACGTGGTGGATGGCGGGAATCAGGCGCGCCGAGGCGCTGTTCTCGCCACCGGGGGGTGGGCTGGAAATCATGAGGCCAGAATAGCAGGTGTGGGAAACGATTCCATGCTATTGAAATGGGAAAAGATCCCACCTATAATACGCGCAGCGTTGCTGACGAAGGACGCCCGACACCGCCCGGCTGGCGGGTTGCTGGACGGGGGGCACCAATGGACAAGCCGACAATCTGCCTGAGCCTGGCCGCGCTCGGCATCATCGCCTACAGCGTCGTCGGCTATGCGTTGACGAATGCCGGGCGGTCGGCGATCGGGCACATCCAGGTCGAGAAGGCGAAGGATGCCCGAACGCCGGTGTGGGTCCAGAAGCCAGCCAAGGCCGAACGCCGCGGCTGAGGCCGAGCTCTATTGCGGCGGCTCGGGGTCGGAGCCCCGAACGTCCGGGCTCGCCCCAGAACCTTGGCAGGCTGCTAGGCTCGAGGCGCCTTGCGCTTGCGGACGACCGGCGCGACGAACTTGACCGAGAATCTCCAGCCTTCGCCCGTGTTGCGGAGGATCAGCGACTTCGAGTGTGCACCCTCGTCGAAGATCGCTCCCGCATCCACCATCCGGATGGCGCCGAGGCCCTTGACGACACAGGCACCGGGCAACGTCACAAACGCCGACTCGGCTGCCGCCAGGACGAACTCCCCGGTGCCGGACTCGGAGCACGACAAGCCCTTGGGCACCTGCGCCGGGTCGTTGCGCCACGCGACCCGAAGCGCGTCGAGCGCGGTGCCGAGTTCTGCCGTCATCTCGATCGACAGGACCGTTTCGTGTGTTTCGCCTTTGGCCATGGCATCTCCGATCATCGTCGCCTGTCGGCGCAGCCGCCTGCGTCGCAGGCTTGGCCTCCCCCATCCTACCGGTTGTGGGATGTCCGGGCCTCGCGACCGCCCCGGAGCGGCCAGCAGATCGCATAATCGGACTCGCCATGGCACTTGCAAGTCCTTTGCCCGCCGCCGCTCCTGATCCACAGCATCAATGCGGCCGATTCGCCATACCGAGGTGAGGCCGCTGCACGAGCACACCGCACACGGCGCACCGTGTACTTGCGCTGCCTTACTTCGAAATTCCCGACGAATTCATGTCGCCGAGTTCGACCGGGTGGGCGGATTGGTGGTCGGGAATTGGTGTCAATGAACGTGGCGGGTGCCTGAATCGGATGGCGGGAACCGACGATCGAATCGCTCGTCTTGATGTGACCGGGCGGGACATGCGTTCATCGCTGCGGCGAGGGATTCGAGGGCGCTGCTCGTCACCGACGACACGGCCGTGGTCGGTGTGTCGGCGGGCTTCCTGAACTGCACGGTGGTGCCGCACAAGCCGGTCGCGACGGCGTCGATTGTCGAGACGCTGGTCGCGCTGCGGTCACTGCCGGCATCGATGCCGGACGACGCGTCTGCCGCCGAGCATCACGCGTAGCGAATCCTGTCGACCGTGGCGCGGGCTACGATACGGGCTCAACGGAGGATCCAGCCCATGACAACCATAATGCGCAACCAGCGCGCCGCCCGCTTTCCTCACGTCGACTGCCGTACCCGCCACGCGCTGGCCCGCATCGGCGTCGCACTCGGACTTGCCTGCGCTGCCGCGCTCTCTTGGGCGCAAGCCCTTGCGCCGGCATCCCCAGAATCCGTCGGGCTCTCGTCGGAGCGGCTCGCGCGCATTGGCACCGCGCTGCGCGCCGAAGTCGACGCCGGCAAGCTGCCGGGTGCGGTCGTGCTCGTCGCCCGCCGCGGCAAGCTCGTCTACGCGGAAGCGATCGGCAGGCAGGATCCGGCCAGCGGCGCCGCGATGCAGCTCGACAGCGTGTTCCGCATCTATTCGATGACCAAGCCGCTGGTGTCGGTCGCGGCGATGCTGTTGGTGGAGGACGGCAAGCTGCAACTGACCGATCCGGTGTCGAAGTATCTGCCGGCATTCAAGGGCCAGCAGGTGAGCGTCGCGCAGGTCGATGCCGAGTTCGCGCGCATCACCTACGGCACGGCCTCGGCATTGCGCGAGATGACGGTGCAGGATCTGCTGCGCCATACCGCCGGGCTCGCGTATGGCGAGATCACGCAGAACGCGCCGGTGAAGAAGGCGCTTGAGGAGGCCGGAATCTACAAGCCGGCCAGTGATTTCGATGCGCGCGATCTCGCGCCGGACGAACAGGTGGCGCGGCTGGCGAAAGTGCCGCTGGCGCACCAGCCCGGCACCGTCTGGGAATACAGCATGGCCTCAGATGTGCTCGGACGCGTCGTCGAAAAGGCCTCCGGCATGCGGTTGGGCGAGTTCCTGTCGGCCCGGATGTTCACGCCGCTGAAGATGGCCGACACCGGTTTCTCGGTGCCTGCTTCCGCCCGGTCCCGCCTCGCGGCGTCGTTCGACAAGGACCCGAATTCGGGCCAGCCGATGAAGCTGATCGACGTGAGCGACGCGCCGGCGGCGGACTCCGGCGGTGCTGGCGGCGTTTCCACGGCGCGCGACTATCTGCGGTTCGCCGAGATGCTGCTCGAAGGCGGCCAGCTCGACGGCGTGCGCCTGATGTCGCGCACCACGATTGCGGTGATGACCGCCGATCACCTGGGAACGCGCATCTCGGCGCCCGTGACGCCGGGCGAACTGCTGCTCGGCACGCCGGGTTACACCTTCGGACTGGGCTTCGCGGTACGTTCGGCCCAGGGCATCGCCGCGGTGCTCGGCTCGCCCGGTGAATTCATGTGGGGCGGTTATGCCGGCACCTACTTCTGGGTTGATCCGAAGGAGCAACTGGTTGCGGTCTACATGACCCAGGCGACCGGACCGATGCGGCCGTACTACCGGCGGCTGGTGAAGAACCTGACCTACCAGGCCATCATCGACTAGCGGCGTCGCGGCGCCGAACCGTTCGATCCTGATTCCGCCCGGCGCTGCCGAAGCATAGGAGGGCCGTCGATCACGGCTGGATGCTCCAGGCATCCGTCGTTCTCCCGATTTCCTTGACGCAGGTCAAAGTCGCCTCAAGGTCACGAAATTAAAGTGCATCACCGATGCACCTTTAGTTTCCTGTCCCTGGAGATGGCGCGTGAACCTGGCTTGCCGCATCGATCCCCGCAAGGCTTCGGCCGGTTGCCGGCAGATATCGTTGGCAGTTGCGCTGCTGCTGCCGCCGGGGCCTTTCATGCCGATGTCGATCGCTGCCGACGTGCAGTCCGCCCCCGTATCCGCCGGATCGCTGATGGAGGCGGTCACCAGCGGGACGATGCTCCTGAACGTCCGTCCGCGCTTCGAGCAGGTGCAGCAGGACGGCAAGCGCGAGGATGCCGAGGCCTTCACCAACCGGCTGCTCGCGGGCTGGCGGACATTGCCGTACCACGGCTTCTCGGTCACGGCCGAGATGATCAACGTGTTCCGGATCGGTGACCAGCACTACAACGACACGCCGGTCGCCTCGCCGCGCTATCCAACGGTGGCGGATCCGGAGATGACCGACGTGAACCA
>JAYTTO010000112.1:0-8132 GCA_043744975.1 Betaproteobacteria bacterium
CCTCGATCAGTCCACAGCGTCCTGCTTGCGGTAGCCGTAGGCGGCGGTGATGTTCGATACCGTCCACTCGCCGGCCGTGATCGGCGGATAGCGGGCGGGCCGCTCCGCGCTGCGGCAGGAGTCGAGGCAGGTCACGACGGCGTCGTGATCGGCGCCGAAGAAGAACGGCAGCGAGAAGCGCTTGCCGCCGCTGGAATTGATCACCCAGTGCACCATGGAGAGGAACACGTCGTTGGTCCAGCGCGCCATGATGTCGCCGATGTTGATCACGAACGTGCCGGGAATCGGCGGCGCCTCAATCCACTCGCCCTTGCTGTTCTGCACCTGCAAGCCCGCGCGCGCTGGTGGCGAGGATCGTGAAGCATTCGTAGTCGGTATGCGCGCCGACCCCGATGTGGCGCGGATCGATGGGTTCGGGCTGTGGCGGATAGTGCAGCATCCGCAACTGCGCCATCGGCCTGGCGATCTTGTCGTCGAAATAGTGCTCGGGCAGATCGAGTGCGAGCGCGAAACCCCGCAACAGGTCGCGGCCGAGGCCGAGCACGGTTGCGTAATAGCGGTAGACGGCGGCGCGGAAGTCGGCGGGCTCGTCGGGCCACACGTTCGGGCCATACATGATGTTGCCGGCGAGGTAGTCCGGGTCGGTCGCGGGCAGTTCGAGCGAGATCTCGTAGCCTTCCTGCAGATCGAACGCGCCCTGGTCGTGCGCGTCTGCCGCCAGCTCGTCGATCGCGCAATAGCCGCGGTGCCGGCCGAGCCGGTTGATGTCGTAGCGGCGCTTGGTTTCGGCCGGCAGGCGGTAGAACGCATCGGCGACGCGGTACACCTCCTCGATCAGCGCCGGGGCGACGCCGTGATTCGAAATGTAGAAGAAGCCGACGTCGCGGCAGGCGGCGCCGATGGCGTCGGCGACAGCCTGGCGGCGTGCCCGCTCGGGCGACCAGAGATCGCCGATGTCGACCACCGGAATGCTGTCGAAGCTCGCGACCCGCGCCGTGAGATCGGTGCGATCGAGCGTGAGGGTGCGGGCCTGGAGGGGCACGGCGCGCTCATCCGGTCACGATTTCGAAGTGGGCCTCGGTCGGCGCGCAACCCACGCCGTTGATCGGCAGGATGTCCGGCGGGCAGGCGGAGAACGCGATCACCAGGCCCATCTCGGCGCGCAGCGTGACGTACGAACCGGGCGTCGATACCGGCGCCTGGAACGACACGCCGCCGCGCGCATCGACCGGGATGTTCATGAACAGGTTGAGCGGCGACGGCGTCTCGGGCGGCACCAGGCCCGGCTCGCGCAGGCCGGCGGCGAGATTGTCGGTGCAGTTGTCGTGGTAGGTGCTGCACCCGAGCAACTGGTAGCGATAGCGGTCACAGGCCGCGATCAGCGTGTCGTGGATGCCGCCCGCGGTGTCTTCGACGAACGTGAGGATGGGCCGGCGCTGATTGGTGGTCAGCGTCGCACCGACCGTGGGGAACACGGTGAGCGTGTGTGCCCGGGTGTGTTCCATCGACATGAATTCGCGCAGGTCGTGGCGGTTGAAGGCCCAGGTGTCGACCACCTGCTGACCGTGGGTGTTGACCACCCGGATGCATTGGCCGGCGGCGACGATGGCGGCCTTGCCGGCGCGTGCGGGAATGGTGATCAATCCGGAAGCGGCCAGTGGCGATGTCATGGCGGTCCTTGGTCGTGTCGATGGCGGCGTGTCACGAGCAATCGATCGCGACGCTGCAATGCAGCATCCGTGGCCGAAAGTACGACACGGCGCGAAGCGCGGTCAAGCGTTCGTGGACTGCGCGCCGAAGGTTACCGTCACCGCCAGCCCGGCGCCGGCGGGGTTGTCGCTGAGCGCGACCTGCGCCCCATGCAGGTCGGCGATGCGCTTGACGATCGCCAGCCCGAGGCCGCTGCCCTCGGCGCCGGTGCCCGGCGCGCGGTAGAAGCGGCGGAATACGCGGTCGCGGTCTTGCTCGGCGATGCCGGGGCCGGTATCGGTCACCCGCAGCCGCACCATGCCGGCGGCATCGCGATCGACCGACAGGTCGATGGAGCCGCCGGGCGGGGTGTAGTGGATCGCGTTGTCGACCAGATTGGCGAGCAGGATGCGCAGGCCATCGACGTCGCCGTGGACGGCGACCGCATCGGCAGCGGCGATGCCGAGATCGAGCTTGCGATCCGCCGCCAGCGCATGGCGCTCGCCGACCACGCTGCGGGCAAGTTCGGTCAGGTCGACCGGCACGAACGTCGGGGTCAGCGCGTCGGGTTCCTGGCGCGCCAGGGTGAGCAACTGCTCGACCAGCCGGGTCGAGCGCTGGATGCCGGCGGCGAGGCGCTCGAACGCCGCTTCGCGCTCGGCGTCGCCCGGGGCGCGCTGCGCGAGCTGCAGTTGCAGCTTCAGCGCGGTGAGCGGTGTCCGCAGTTCGTGTGCCGCGTCGGCGACGAAACTGCGTTGGGCGTCGAGCGCGGCGCCCAGCCGTTCCAGCAGCGCATTGAGCGATTCGACCAGCGGCCGGATCTCCGCCGGATGCCCGGATGCCGGCAGCGGCGACAGGGCCTGGGGATCGCGCTTGCCGATCGCGCGCGTCACTTCCTCGAGCGGCCGCAGGCCCCAGGCCGTGATCAGCGACGCCGCGATGCCCAGCAGCGGCATGACCAGCATGAACGGCGAGAGCGTGCGGAACGCGAGACTCGTGGCGAGCCGGGACCGGACCTGCTCCGGTTGCGCCACCTGGATGACCTGCCCGCGCATCTGCACCGTGAACGTGCGCCACTTGCCCTCGGCCGTGGGCGAGTAGGAATAGCCCAGACGGCCCAGGCCCGGCAGCGCCGGGTGCGGCTGGGACAGGTAGATGCGGCGGCCCTCGATGCTCCACACCTGCACCACGAAATCGTACTGCACCCGGGCTTCCCGCAGCGCCTCCGGGACCGCATAGCCGAAGTCCTGGTCGCGCAGCGACATCGCGATCTGCCGCAGCTCGTCGTCGAAGAAGCTGTCGGCTTCGACCAGCGCGTTGCGGTAGATCAGCCACGAGCCCGCGATGGCCGCGACCGCCACCGCAGCGAGCAGCGCGACCAGCAGCCGCTTGCGGATCGATCCGGGGCGCATACGCAGCCTCATTCGGTGCCGGTCCGGCCGAGCGTATAGCCCATGCCGCGGACGGTGCGGATGAAATCGGTGCCGAGCTTGCGGCGCAGCCCGTGCACGTAGACCTCCACGGCATTGCTCTCGACCTCCTCGCCCCAGCCGTAGATCTTGGCCTCGATCTGGTCGCGCGAGAGGATCGCCCCCGGACGCTCCAGCAGCGCGGCCAGCACGGCGGTCTCGCGCGCCGACAGCGCGACCGGCCGGCCATCGCGGGTCACCTGGCGCGTGGCGGGATCGAGCGACACGCCCAGATGCTCGAAGTGCGGTTCGGCGCGTCCGGAAGCGCGGCGCAGCACGGCGCGGATGCGCGCCATCAGCTCGTCGAGATCGAACGGCTTTACGAGGTAGTCGTCGGCGCCGGCGTCGAGCCCGCGGATCCGGTCGGCCACGGCGTCGCGCGCCGTCATGATGAGCACCGGTGTGCCCGCGTGTCGGGCCCGGAGCTCGGTCAGCACCTCCATGCCGCCCTTGCGCGGCAGGCCGAGGTCGAGCAGCACGATGTCGTAGGCGTCGGCCCGCAGCGCGAGGGCGGCGGCGATGCCGTCGCGCGTCCAGTCAACCGCGCAGCCCTCCTGGCGCAAGCCGGCCTCGACACTCTCTCCGATCATCCGGTCGTCCTCGACCAGCAGCACTCTCATGGGACACGATTGTCCGCGCACCGGGCGCGGGCGCGCAATGTCGGTGCGGGACCTGTCGATGCGGGACATGCCGGCGCGGGACCTGTCAGCGCGGAATTCGGGACGGCTGTGGCAGATTCGATTGGCGCTTCCGGCCTGCGGCGGCGCCACTGGTCTGGTGCGGTCGGCCCCCCCCGATGGGGGCTGCTTGCGCGTCAGACCACGCCGTCCTGGGCAACGACCACGCAGTTGCGGCCCTGCGCCTTTGCCTGATACAGCGCCGCATCCGCGGCCAGCAGCAGTTCGCGGGCATTGTTGCGGCCGGCCAGCGTTGCGACGCCTGCGCTGAACGTGACGTTGAAGCTCTCGCCCTTGTCGCCGTCGTGCACCAGGGTCGCGAAGCGGCTGCGCAACCGGTCGATCACGGCATCGGCGTCGCCGGCGTCGGTGTTGGGCATGACGATGGCGAACTCCTCGCCGCCGTAGCGCGCGACGATGTCGCTCTGGCGCTGGCTCTGACGCACGAAGCGCGCGAGGGTGCGCAGCACGCGGTCGCCGGTCGGGTGGCCATGCGTATCGTTGACGTTCTTGAAGTGATCGATGTCGATCATCGCGATCGCGAGCGGGGTGTTCTCGCGCAATGCCCGCGCGACTTCGCTCTCGAGTTGCTGCTGCAGGCGCGAATGATTGTTCAGCCCGGTCAGGCTGTCCTGGACCATCAGCGTGCGCAGGATGCGGTAGCGCTCGATGCGCCCGGCGATGGCCGCCAGCAGCTGCGCCGGCTTGATCGGCTTGGTCAGGAACTCGTCGCCGCCACGGCCGATCGCATTGAGCTGTCGGTCGAAGTTGTCCTCGACCGACAGGAACACGATCGGGATGCCGACGAAGGCGTCGAGCTGGCGCACCACGCGCGCCAGGTCGTCGCCCGAGCATTCGGGCAGGTACATGTCCATCAGGATCAGCTCCGGATGGAATTCGTCGATCTCCCCGAGCAGCCGGTTCGGATCGGCGATGACCGTCACGCGCATGCCCGCCTCGCGCAGGATCGCGGCGTAGAGGGCGGCCTGATCCTCCGCGTCCTCCACGATCATTACGCGGAATGGCTCGGGCAGCGCACGGGCCCCGAGCTGGTCGAGCTTGTCGATCAGGCTGGCCAACGGAATCGGGCGCGTGAAGAAGGCGGCAGCACCGGCGTGCACCGACTGAAGTCTGGTGCGCAGGTCGCCCCGGTCGGAGATGAAGATCATCGGCGGGCGGCGGGTGCCGGCAGCTGCGAGCCGGGTCGCGAGGGCGGCGCCTGCCAGTTGTCCGTCGGCCAGGTCGCCGTCGCTCACGATCGCGGTCGGGGGCTGTCGCACAATCGCGGCCTCGAGGTTAACCGGCGAATCGAACGACCGAACGTCGTAGCCGTTGCTCTCGAGCTGGTTGCGCAGGGTGTCGAGCGAAGACGGGCCGGTGCCGAGCAGGTAGATCACGCGCCGGCCTTCGGCCAACCTGGCGCCCGGCGGGTCCGGCGGGCTGCTGGCGGCTTCGCCCGGAGCGCTCGCGGCGTCGGCGTCGGCCTCCGGGCGGTGGGTCGCGTTGGCGGCGGCTTCGAGCCCCAGTTGGAACTGTTCCAATGTGCCGATCTGCGAGGCGACACTGGCGGCGTCGGTATTGAGCAGCGCGAAGAGCGCGCGCTCGAACTTGCGCGCCGCCGCCGTGACGGCGGCAAAGCCGAAGGTGCTGGCGGTACCGGTGAGGCTGTGCACCTTGCGGTGAAGGTCGGCCAACGCTTGGCGATCGGTCGCCGGACCGCGCGCCAGGCGCCAGAGGTCGGCGATCTCCGTGATCCGGGCGGGTAGCTTGTGAAAGAACCGCACCGCCAGTCGGTTGACGGTCTGGTCGATGCTGGTCGTGCGGAGGCCGCCATCGCCGGTGGCGCCGGAACGCCGGACCTGGTGCTCGATCCAGATGGTCCGGACATTGTCGGTCAGCCGCATCGGGTCGAAGGGTTTCGGGATCACGCCGATCGCACCGATCCGTTCCAGGTCGGTGATCTCGTCGGGTTGCATCTTTGCTGTCATGAAGATCGCCGGCACGTTGCAGCTGCTGTCGATCGCGCGCAGCCGTCTCAGGAGCGTGGGGCCGTCCATGCCAGGCATCATCACGTCGAGTAGCAGCAGGTCGGGTGCGAAACCGGGGAGCCGCGCCAGCGCATCCTCGCCAGATTCGCAGGCGAGGATGGTCAGGCCGCCGACCACCTCCAGCGCCAGCCGTGCGACCTCGCGGATGTCGGGGTCGTCCTCAACGTAGAGGATGCGCTCTAGCGTCGGGAGGCTCATTGCCACTCGGCCTCGAGGCAGGTCGGCTCGAACTGCGCTTCGGGGAAGCGGACGATGAAGGTGGTGCCGCTGCGGCCGGGCGTTTCGGCCTCGGTGGTGGTGACGTAGTCGATGTCGCCGCCGTGACGTTCCATGATGGTCCGCACGATGTTGAGGCCCAGGCCGGTGCCGCCGCGCAGCCGGCTGTCGCTCGAATCGGCCTGCGAGAATTTGCCGAACATCTTGGCGCGGAAATCCGGCGGAATGCCCGGACCCCGATCGGCGATCTCGATGCGCACCATGCCGTCGGCGCCGGCCGCCCGCACCGACACCATGCCCCCCGGCGGGGAATACTTGGCCGCATTCGACAGCAGGTTGGCCATGACCTGCATGAACCGGTTGCGATCGAGCGCCACAAGGCAGTCGGGAATGGCGGCGGACAGCTCGAAACGGACGTCGAACAGCTGACCGTAGGCCGCGTTGGCCTCGACCGCCTGGGCGAGCAGTTGGCGCACCGGTTCCGGCCGCACGTCGAACGGCATGTTGCCGGATTCGATCTTCTCGATGTCGAGGATGTCGTCGATCAGGAGCATGAGGCGTTCGCTGTTCTCGTGCGCGATGCGGGCGAGATGATCGGCCCGCGGTGGCAGCGTGCCGGCGGCCCCGCCCATCAGAAGGCCGAGCGAACCCCGGATCGAGGTGAGCGGCGTGCGCAGTTCGTGGCTGACGGTGGAGACGAACTCGTTCTTCATGCGCTCGATCTTCTTGCGCCCGGTGGCATCGCGCGAGATCGCGATTAGCACGTCGGGTTCGTCCGGACGCCGGATGACCTGCATGGTGACGTCCACGGGCAGCAGGCTGCCGTCGCGGCGCCGCAGGTCGCTGTCGGACAGCAGCGACGGCACTTCGCCGGCGAGCAGCGGCGCGATGCGGCGGCGATATTGCTCTTCGGTGATGCCCTCGCGCAGTTGCATCGGCGTCATGCGCAGCAACTCGGCCTGGCTGTAGCCGAGCGCATCGGTCGCCCCGCGGTTGACGTATTGGTGCAGCAGCGTCACCGGATCGATGATGACGATGAGATCGAGGGTGTTGTCGAGGGCGTACTTGAAGCGGTTCACGGCGGCGGTCGCGCGGAAGCGTTCGTCGACGTCGCGGGTCACGGCGATCACCTCCAGCACTTCGCTGGAATCGGGATTGAGCACCGCGCGGTACGAGGACTCGCTCCAGAGCCAGTGCCCGTCGCGATGGCGCAGGCGGCAGGTGATGTTGTGCTGCACGTTGTCGCGGACCACGGCGGCGAAGCGGACGGCCGTTGCGTCGAGGTCGTCGGGATGGATGAAGTCGGCGATGGCGCTGCCGCGAAGCTCCTCGGGCCGGTAGCCGAGCGTGCGCTTGCAGGCCGCCGACACGTAGGTGAGCACCCCGGCCGGCGTCAGACGCTGGATGATGTCGCTCGAGTGCTCGGCCAGCAGCCGGTGGCTCGCTTCGCTCGCGCTCAAGGCTTCCTGCATCTGCTTCATGTGGGTGATGTCGGTGCCGACGCCGACGATGTAGCGGCTACCGTCGGGCAGTTCGCAGCGCTGCTTGCTCTGCAGGATCCAGCGGATGCCGCCGTCGTCGAGCGGGATGGCGGTCTCGACCAGGATCGGTCCTGCCTGCGCCAGCACGCGGTCGTCCTCGGCCCAGTAGCCGGCGACGACATCGGGCGGATTGACGTCCGGGTCGCTGTGGCCGAGCAGGCGCTCGCGTGGCAGCTTCATCATCGTGGTCGCGAAGCGGGTGTTGAACAGTACCCAGCGATGCCGTTCGTCCTTGACGAACACCGGCTGCGGAATGGCTTCGATCACGGCATCGAGGAAGCGCTGGCTGCGCTCGAGCGCGAGTTGCGCCTCCTTGCGCTCGGTGATGTCCTGGAGCGTGCCATAGAGCCGCACCACCTTGCCGTCGCGCGATTCGGCGTTGCCCTGGGTGCGCACCCAGATCGCCCGGCCCTTCGCGGTGACAAACGGCAGTTCGAGGTCCCAGGGTGTGCCGTCGGCGATGGCACGGCGGATCGCCTCCCGGATCCGGGG
>JAYTTO010000113.1:0-3543 GCA_043744975.1 Betaproteobacteria bacterium
TACGAGGTGGACGGGCTGGCGATGCTCAACTTCGTCTGTCACGGCGCCCTGGGCGGCGGGGTCTCGCGCAGTCTTTGCCTCGACAACTACGGCAAGTCGCTGTCCGCGGCAATCCTGGGCTTCGAGCTGGAGATACCGGACTCGCTGCGGGGCAGGCTGCTCGGCATGGCCTGAGGCCGATCAGCGAGCGGCAAGCATGAATTCTTCCTCTTGACCTCGAACTTGGACCGTCGCAACATGACGGGGCAATAAAAAAAACGGCAGCACACAATCGTTGGGGAGGAGGAATTCCATGGGGCTGGTCCCGCGCCTGCTTGGCGCGTTCGCGATCGTCTGCACGACCGGCATTCTTGCCGCCGTCGGCGCCTGGGCGGAGGACGCCTCGTCCAAGGGCGACCCGGAGCGCGGTGAGACCCTCTATCTGCGCTATTGCCGTGGCTGCCATGGCGAGGACGGGCGCGGCGATGCGATGGTCTTCATGCCGCACGTGAACAACCTCACGAAGAAGGGCTACGTCGACCTTCTGCCCGACGCCTATCTGTTCACCGCCATCTCCAAGGGCGGGCTCGCCATCGGCAAGAGCAGCTACATGCCGGCGTGGGGCGAAACGCTCTCGGAGGAACAGATCCTCGACATCATCGCGCACCTGCGCCGCCTGCCGCTGTTCTAGAGCGCCGGCACCCTTTCCTGTCGTCCGCACGAGCAAGCCCGCCGAGGAGATCGATACCCACCGAACATCTGCACCGCGCAAAGCGATCTGTTTGGCGACAGTCATCCACAACATAACTACAAGCTGTTCGAAGCCAACGAGGAGGATCCATGAAAGCGTTCACAGCATTGCTCATTGCAGCAACCTTACCCCTGGCAGCGTCCGTTGCCTGGGCCGATATGGAACCGCAGAAGGGCACTGCCAGCGCCGGTGGCTGGGCGCCGCGTGTCGCGGTCACACCCGACCCGTCGAAGATCGTCGTGCCCAAGGGCTACAAGGTCAGTGTGTTCGCCGCCGGGCTCGACACGCCCTCGGGCGCGACCGTCGATGGCGACGGCAACGTCTGGGTCGCGATCTCCGGGCCGCTGTTCATGGGCGGCACCGAAGCCGCCCACATCAAGGTCTTCGACAAGAACGGCAAAGTCATCAAGGAGATCGGCAAGGGCACCTTCACCACGGTGATGAACGAGATCGGCTATTGCCCGGACAACAAGAAGATCTACATCCCGGAGTACGGCGAAAAGATCTGGGAGATCGACGGCGTCAACGGCGAGTTGAAGCTGATCGTCAAGGACCTGATGATCGGCGACCACCGCAACGGCGGCGTCACCTGCAAGGACGGCTACCTGTACTTTGCCCTGGGCCTGCCGAGCAACGTCGGTTTCGCCGATCCCGACAACCACGGCTGGCCCGACATCCCGAAGGATCCGTTCTGGGTGGCGCACCCGGACGGCTTCCCGCCGACCCCGCACGACTCCGCCTGCCGTGACCTGGTCCACACCGGTCTGAACATCAAGTCCTCCGACGGCCGCATGACCGGCGCGTACCTGCCGGTCGGCGTGGCGGCAAAGCCGGGCCAGATCATCAAGGCCACGGTGCCGTGCGGCGGTTCGGTGATGCGGGTGAAGATCAGCGACAAGGGTTCCGACGGCATCTACCCGCACAACAAGATGGAGGTCTACGCGTTCGGCTTCCGCAACCAGTCGGGCGTCGCCTTCGGCCCCAAAGGAACACGGTTCGAGAACGCGCTGGCGGTTTCGGACAACGGCGCCAACGACCTCGGTCATCGGCGGCTCGCCAACAGCCCGGAGAAGCTGTACATCGTGACCGAGAAAGGTCAGGACGGCGGCTTCCCGGACAAGGACGGTTTCGGCTTCGTGACCAACAAGAAGTCGAGCCTGTTCCGCTGGACCTCGTCGAAGATCGAGCGGCCGTATCCGCAGCTCTACATCGGCGACAAGCCGTTCGTACCGAAGATGCCGCCCTACCACTTCCCGGTGCACGTGGACGGGTCGCGCGGCGTGCCGCTGATTGCGTCCAATCCGAATCCGAACGGCTATATCAACCCGGTGATGGAATGGGACACCAACAATCCCATGGACGGCATCGCCTGGGCACCGCCGGCGTTCAAGGCGGGCCGCGAGACGATCTTCGCGGCGATCTACGGCATCATCGACAACGGTCCGGACAGCCTGGTGCCGACGTGGCCGGCAATCGTCAAGATCGACTTCCTCGAGCCGGTCGGCGTGAAGTGGTCGTACTTCGCGCGCAACGTCGACATGGGTCCGAACGCCTACCAGAAGCCGGAGAACCGTGGCGGCCTGGAGCGGACCAACGATGTGGTGTTCAGCAACGACGGCAAGACCATGTACGTGGTCGACTACGGCGAGCTCTACACCGACTTCACGATGCCCTCCCCGTTCTACGTCACGCCGAAGTCTGGTGTGATCTGGGCCATCACGTCGGAGTGATGCAAGCTGCATAGCGGACGGGACGGCGCCGGTATGCGCCGTCCTTTTTTTCGGCCCCGCGGGCCATTCCGGGCGCCCGCCCAAAACGTGTCTGAGGTCATCATGAGAAAGTCCTGCCGGTTCATTGGCACCAGTCCGCTGTGGGCGGCGTTGTTCGCGATGAACGCGATTGCCGCGGACGACCGCGACACGCAACTCACCGCACCGAATGTCGACGTCTCGGCCTTTCGAGTCCCGACGTTGCTGAGCGAAACTACGCAGGGCGTCTCGGTCGTCACGGCCGCGGACATCGCCGCCATCAATCCCGGCTCGGTGGTCGACTTGATGAACCAGGTTCCGGGTCTGCACGTCGACCAGGTGGGCGGCCCGGGCGGAACCGCGTCGGCCTACATCCGCGGCAGCGATCAGAATCATGTGCTCGTGCTCATCGACGGCATACGGCAGAACGACCCGACGACGTCGCGTGGCGGCGCGGTCGATCTGTCCTCGATCAGTGCGGCGAACATCGAACGCATCGAAGTGATCCGCGGCGGCGGCTCGGCGCTCTATGGATCGGACGCGATCGGCGGCGTGATCAACATCGTCACCAAACGCGGCCAGACCGGCGGCGTTTTCGTCGACGGCGATGTCGGGCTCGGCACCCGCGGCTACCGCACCGTGGGCAGTTCCGTGTCTGGGGGCGACGACACCGTCCGGTTCCGCGCCGGGATATCCAACCTGAAGGATGGCATCGACACCGAAGGCGGCCGGGTCGATCTGACGACGCTGAGCGGCAACCTGGACGTGCGCCTCGCCGCCAATGCAGACCTGCGATTCACCGCGATCGCGAACAACCGCGGCAGTTCGAGTTTCCCTGACACCAGCGGCGGCATCCGGCTCGCGGTGTTGCGCGACCTCGACCAGAAGCATGCGGACGACACGACCGTCGGCGCCAACCTTAAATGGCGGCCGACCGACATGCTCGACCTGAACCTGCAGTTGTCGAACTACATGCGCTCGGAAGATGTCGTTTCCGTCGGCGTCTCGCCCGGCAATCAGGTTCCGGCGACTTCGTCGCATACGCAGTTCTCGCGCAATGCCGCG
>JAYTTO010000114.1:0-2135 GCA_043744975.1 Betaproteobacteria bacterium
TCGGTTGCGCAGGTGCACTTCGCGGTGTTGCCGGATGGTCGTGAGGTCGCGGTCAAGATTCTGAGGCCCGGCATCGCCCGCGTGATCGACCGCGATCTCGCGCTGCTCGACACGGCGGCCGGCCTGATCGAGGCGGTCTGGGCCGATGGCAAGCGGCTCAAGCCGCGCGAGGTGATCGGCGAGTTCCGCAAGTATCTGCGCGATGAGCTCGACCTGCTGCGCGAGGCCGCCAGCGCCAGCCAGCTGCGACGCAACTTCCGCGACTCACCACTGCTGATGGTCCCCGAGATCCACTGGGACTGGTGCCATACCGAGGTCATGGTGATGGAGCGCATGCATGGCACGCCGATCTCGCAGGTGGCGGCGCTGCGCAACCAGGGCATCGACATCCCCAACCTGTCGCGCACCGGCGTCGAGATCTTCTTCACCCAGGTGTTCCGCGACGGCTTCTTCCATGCGGACATGCACCCGGGCAACGTGATGGTCGGGTGCGACGGGCGCTACATCGCGCTCGACTTCGGCATCATGGGAACGCTGACCGAGACCGACAAGAACTACCTCGCGCAGAACTTCCTCGCTTTCTTCCGCCGCGATTACCGCCGCGTTGCCCAGGCTCACCTCGACGCGGGCTGGGTGCCGGCGGACACGCGCATCGACGAGTTCGAGTCCGCCATCCGCGCAGTGTGCGAACCGATCTTCGATCGTCCGCTGCGCGACATCTCCTTCGGCAAGGTTCTGCTGCGTCTGTTCCAGACCGCGCGCCGCTTCAACCTCGAAGTGCAGCCGCAACTGGTGCTGCTGCAGAAGACCTTGCTCAACATCGAAGGGCTGGGGCGAGACCTCGATCCGGATCTGGATCTCTGGACCACCGCGAAACCGTTTCTCGAACGCTGGATGTCGGAGCAGATCGGCTGGCGCGGCCTGGTGCGGCATCTGAAGGACGAGGCGCCGCAGTGGGGGGTGCTGCTGCCGCAGTTGCCGCGGCTGCTGCACCGGGCGCTATCGGACCCCGTCCATCACCCGCTCGAAGCCACCGTCAATCGCCTCGCTCGCCAGCAGGCGCGCCTCACCCGCCTGCTCCTGATGACATCCGGCTTGCTTGCCGCCGTGTCGTTCCTGCTGCTCATGCGGTGGTTGTACTGACGGCGGGCATCGCCGTGCATGCCCCTCGGCTGTGGATCAGCCGCTCGTCCGGATGACGAGCACCGGTACCGGCGCCGCTCTCAGCACCGCTTCCGCGACGCTGCCCAGGAAGACCCGTGCCAAGCCGGTCCGGCCATGCGACCCGAGCACGAGGAGGTCCGGCTGCCATGCCGCGACGTCCCGCAGGATAACCTCGGAAGCCTGGGTCCGAGGGTCCTGCGTGTCGATCACTGCGGCGTCGACGCTCAGGCCGAGCGACCGGGCACGTTCCAGCGCCGCGCCGATCATGGCGTTGCCTGACCGCAGGTAGGCATCGTGCAGTTGCCCGTCTGGCACGCCAGTGGTATCGAACGGTGGCAGCACGTAATCGACGGCGTGAATGATGCGCAGGGCTGCGCGCTGGTCCGTCGCCAGGGCGATCGCGTGTTCCAGGCATCGCTCGCTCTGTACGCTGGCGTCGATCGCGACCAGGATGCGCGCGTAAATGGCCATCGGCTTACCGTTCGGCCGATCTCATCGCGCGAACGCGAGGGGCTCACCCGCCGTATCGGCGCCACGACCTGCCCAACCACCGCCGAGCGATTTCACCAGGGATATCGTTGCGGCGAACTGATCGCCCTTGACCGCCAGGGCTTCGCGTTCCGCGCGCAGCGCGGTGCGCGCGGCGTCGATCACTTCGAGCACGTTCACCAGTCCGGCGCGATACCGGATTTCCGCGAGCTGGACCGAGCGCGCGGCTTTCTGTTTCGCCGTCGCCTGGAACTGCGCCTGCGTGTCGAGATTGCGCAGCCCGGCAAGCGAGCCTTCGACTTCGCGGAACGCCTGCAGGAGGCGGCCTCGATAGGTCGCCGCGCTCTCCGCGTACGCCGCCTTCGCCCGCGTGACGTCGAAGCCGATGCGCCCACCGTTGAACACTGGCTGGAACAGCGATCCGGCCAGATTCCAGATCAGGCTCTCCGGCTTGAGGAAGTCGCTCAGTTCGCTGCTCTCGA
>JAYTTO010000115.1:0-6588 GCA_043744975.1 Betaproteobacteria bacterium
CGCACCCACGACAGGTAGACGTTGATCCGTACGAGCACGTTGTAAGACACGTCGCCCAGCACTGCCACCCAGCGGTGATACCGGGTGACCTGATCGAACTCGTCGCCGTGCAGCAGCACGAAGCGCCGGCCGTCGGCCAGCTCGTGTACAAACTCGGACACGAGTTCGATATCACCGAAGGAAGTGCCGACGTACTCCCGCAGGGCCTCGTCGTGATTGCCGGGTATGAAGACGACCCGGGTGCCACGCCGGGCGCGCTTGAGGATCTTCTGCACCACGGTGTTCTGCTGGCCGGTCCAGTAGATGCCGCGGCTCATCGACCAGAAATCCACGATGTCGCCAACCAGAAAGAGGTACTCCGACTCATGATGGCGCAGGAACGAGAGCAGCTGATCGGCCTGGCATGCGCGGGTTCCCAGGTGCACATCCGAGAGGAAGATGGAGCGAAAGCGCGGCATCCGGCGGCGGCGCTACGAAACGAAGCGGGGGGCCGGAGGCGGGAGCCCGGCAACCAACGCTGCGGCGGCAAGCGGGTGAGTGCGCCGCCCTGCCCACTGAGCGTGTTTCATGAGCATCGAACTTTATCGACGCTTTGTTACGCCACCATGAAAGCGTGGGCGCACGAGGCCACCGCTGCCTACTCGAACGTGTGCAGTGCCACCCGGTTCGCGGCGATGAAGTCCCAATCGTAGACGACACCGAGGCCAGCGCCGTCGGGAACCGGGAAGCAGCCATCGGCGCCGACGGCTTCGAGCCGATCGCTGTACCCGCAGGCATACACCGGCGGCACCGCGTTCGGCATATCGGGGCCGACCAGCGCGACTTCGTAGTAGTTGCTGTTGCGCATCGCCGCCATGCAATGCCGGTGCGCGGGGCCGCAGGCGTGAATCTCGCAGTCCACGCCGAAGCCTTCGGCGATATGGGCGATCTTCATCGTCCCGGTGATGCCCATGTCGTACTCGGGATCGACGCGGAGGAAATCGGTCGCCTCGGCAATCAGGAAATCGGCTTTGGGTTCGATGCCCCGGACGTGCTCGGTCTGCAGGATCGGCGTGCGCAACGCCTGCCGCAGCTTGCGGTGGGCGTATTGCGAGACGCCGCCATCGCGGAACGGATCCTCGTACCAGAAAAAACCGGCTTCGTCGCAGGCGCGACCGACATACAGCGCATCGGCGAACGTGCGAAGTTCGCACGCAGGGTCGATCATGAGTTCCATACGGTCGCCGACGGCCTGCCGGACATGCAGCACGTTCGCCGCCTCCTCCCGCTTGTTGCCATCGTGCCAGCCATGGATCTTGAAGGCCCGATAGCCCAGGCCATGGCACGCGAGCGCGAAGTCGGCGAACGCTTCCTTGCTGTCCAGCCCGCCCGTGCGTTGCGCGTGATAGGTGCTCGCGTAGGCCGGCAGGCGCTGGCGATATCCGCCCAGGAGTTCGGCGATCGGAACGCCGTACTTCTTGCCCGCGAGATCCCACAAGGCGATGTCCAGAGGACCGTGACCCATATGATCGAACTGCCGCGCCTCGCGCTTGAGATCGTCGAAGATCGCCTCGCGCTGCTCGGCCTCACGCCCCACCAGCAACGGCGCCAGCATCAGCGTCGAGCCGAGCGCCGCCGCGGAACCGACCCAATGGGTGACGTATTCGCCCCGCAAGCCGTTGTCGGTGACGATCGCGACCGCGTACTTCGTGAGCCTGGTCGAGGCACCGGCTACATACTCCAGCGCACCGACACTCGCGGCACGCGTCACGCCCAGATTCCGGGCATCGAACTGGAACACATGCACTTCCACCCTGCCGATACGGCTCATGCTCCCTCCCCTTGGTATGTTTTCAACGGGCGGCGGACCACCGCCTCGCGCCCGCGGAAACCAGGGCGGCGAGAAAGCCGCAATTGTGCACTTGCCGCGCCGCAGGCATCCACTGCGGGACGCAAAAAAACCCCGGCGGCATCGAACCGCCGGGGCAACCTTTCCCGCAGGAAAGGGGGAGGAGCCGATCGACCTACTTGCGGTTCTGCGACGCAGCGATCCGATCGCCGCCGGCACCCGCAACCGCGGTGTCACCTGCCGCCGGACCCACGCGCACGACCTTCCACGTGCTCGTCCGGTCCTGGCATGCGTCGCGCACATCGCACGGCGCCGTACTGCCCGCATCGGCCGACTTCAGCACACGGGTCGCAACCACGGCGCTTGCAGGCGGGCCGCCCGCCGTCCAGTTCATCTCGGCGACATACTCGTAGGACTTCACCATCGAGTCCTCACGATATGCCGAATAACGTGCCGGATCGGCGCTGCAGAGGTCGCGGGTATCGCACGGATTGCCCCAGTTGCGTCCTGTGGTTTCAGCCTGCGCCTGCAACATGCCGCCGCCTGCAACCATCAGCGTGACCGTCATCGCCGCGATCGAGATGCCGCACGCCAGTGTGTTTTCCATTGCCGTCTTCATATTAGCCTCCTGAGCCTTGTTAAAGCCCGGACCTTGTGGGTCTGCAGACTGCCAAGCCACGACTTCCGGGTACCAGCGTCGTAGCCTGTTCATCCGGACGGCGCGGCGACCTGAACGTCCGCCCGTCGCGCCGTCTGAATGTGACCGGAAGTCTGTGCGCGACCGGACGTGGAGTCTGTATGCGGGTGCGCATAGGCGGATCGTCATATGCGGCCCCGGGGCGCCGAGAGTGCCGGCGGGGAGATCCACCGGCTTCGGGCAGGAGCGGCCACGCCGCTTGCCGCTCGATGACGCAGGCCCGACACGGAACGTCACAACACCACCGGAAATCAGAACGTCGCGGCGAAGCGCGCTTCGTACTCGACCAGGATTGCCTCGAGCTTCCGGCTGCTGCGGTAGGGACGCAGGCGGCCGTCGGCCTCGCCGTTCGGGGCGCCGTGGCGCTCGATCCAGCCGTCGTCGAGCATTGCGCGCAATGCGAGACGCGCCGCTCGCTCACTGATACGCGAATGTGCCAAAACCGCCTTGGCCGTGAACGCGGCGTCGTGCTCCCGCCCCGACAATGCCCACACCGCAAAGAACACCTCGGCGGGCGCGCGTCGCCGCAGCATCGGGACGTTCTCGAATTCCCAGGCACGCAGGGTCGCCATGCGTTGCGCGATCGACGCGGCGCGACGGCGGATGCCGCCACGTCCAGCGGCTTCGCGGACCTCGCGGTCCGACCGCCAGGTTGGCGCCATCAAAGATGGAGAACCGAATCCCGGTGTCGGCTGCACGACCGGATCGAGGGGGACCGGGGGCATCTCGAAAACGAAGGCGGGTTCGTCTGGATTCATGGACCGGACTCTGCGTGTCGCACGGGCTGAGGGCTCGATGGAAGTTCGCTTGGCGGCCACATCGGGCGCCGGCCCTCGCAGGTGCCGGGCGCGGCCGCTGTGCATCGCTGACCGCAATGTAGCGGTGCCCGGCTTACGGATGGGTTACCGATTCGAACCTGCAGCATCAGCGCATCCGCTAGCCACACGCCCCCGGATTCAGCGTGACCGCAGCCCCTCCGTCACGTGACAGTAGTCCAGGAGCGCCGCCACCGACGTTCGAGCGCGCCCGGACCCGGACGAAGGGGCCGGCGAGGCACGGACCGGGAGCCGCAGTCCCGGCCCATGAGAACCACGACCGATCAGGCGGCTGCCCTGCCCGCCGCAGGCGCACGCAGCGCGGCCACAAGTTCCGCCTGCTTCGCCCGCGCGGCCTGCAGGTGCCGCTCCTTGACGTGGCCATAGCCGCGGATCTCTTCCGGAATGGAAGCAATCTGCACGCACACCGCGTGGGCGTCCCGATCGAGCCGCTGCAGCAGTTCGCGGACCGTGGCTTCGTACTCGCCAATCAGGGCACGCTCGGTCCTGCGCTCTTCCGTGCGACCGAAAATGTCGAAGGCGCCACCGCGCAGGAAGCGCAGTTTCGCCAGCACCCCGAACACCGGATACACCCAGGCGCCGTACTGTGATTTCTTCAGCTCGCCGGTGACCTTGTCGCGCTTGCTCAGCAGCGGCGGCGCGAGATGAAAGGCCAGCTTGTAGTCGCCTTCGAACTGCGCGGCAAGCTTCTCGCGGAACTCGCCGCTGGTGTAGAGCCGCGCGACTTCGTACTCGTCCTTGTAGGCCATGAGCTTGAAGAAGTAGCGGGCAACCGCCTCGGACAACGCGGTCTTCCCCGGCGCCTTCTGCGCCTCGGCCGCCTTCACCTCATCGACCAGCCGGCGATAGCGCTCCGCCCACGCCGCATCCTGATACTGGGTGAGGAAATCGACACGACGGGCCACGATTTCATCGAGCGTCTCGGACACCTTGGTGCTCTGGGTCTTCTCGACCTTCGGCGCAACGAGCTTCTCGACCGCCTTCAAGTCGACCGCCGCGCGGCGCCCCCACAGGAAAGCGGCCTGGTTCATCTTGACGCCGGCCCCGTTCAGTTCGATCGCCTTGTTGATTGCGTCGGCGGATACCGGCAACAGGCCGCGCTGATAGGCAAAGCCGAGCATGAACATGTTGGTTGCGATCGAGTCGCCCATCAGCGCCGTCGCCACACGGGTGGCGCCGACGAACTCGGCATTGCCTTCGCCCACGCCCTTGGCGATGGTCTCCTGCAACGACCCGGACGGAAACCGGAAGTCGGCGTTGCGGGTGAAGTCGCCGGTCATCTGCTGGTGCAGGTTGACCACCATCCGCGTGCCCATGCGTGCGGTGTCCATGGCTTTCTGGCTGGCGCTCACCACCAGGTCGCAGCCGAGGACCAGCTGCGCCCCGCCGGAGCCCAGGCGCACCGTCTTGATTTGATCCGGGTGCGCAGCAATCTGCAGATGGCTGTAGACCGCCCCGCCCTTCTGGGCGAGTCCGGCCATGTCGAGACCGCCGAAACCCAGCCCTTCGATGTGGGCCGCCATGCCGACGATCGCGCCGATGGTGACGACGCCCGTACCGCCCACGCCGGTCACCAGGATGCCGTAGGGTTGCTCGAGCGACGGCAGGACCGGCTCGGGCAACGCTTCGAACAACACGTCCGTCTTCTCGCCCGCCGGCTTGCTCACGGCCTTGCGCACG
This sequence comes from Betaproteobacteria bacterium, assembly GCA_043744975.1. Lineage (GTDB taxonomy): Bacteria > Pseudomonadota > Gammaproteobacteria > Burkholderiales. The sequence goes on from JAYTTO010000115.1 coordinate 5,042, forward strand.
CCGCCGCCGTGCACGGTCACGAAGCTCGGGCAGAACCCGTTCACGCAGGAGTAGTCCTTGTTGCAGGAGGACTGGTCGATCACGCGCTTGCGCCCGAACTCCGTCTCGAGCGGCGTGATCGACACGCAGTTGGACTTCACCCCGCAATCGCCGCATCCCTCGCACACGAGGTCGTTGATGAACACGCGCTTGGGCGGATCCGGATACTGCCCGCGTTTGCGCCGACGCCGTTTCTCCGCGGCGCACGTCTGGTCGTAGACGATCACGCTGATGCCTTCGACCGCGCGGAAATCGCGCTGGACGGCATCGTAGTCGTCGCGATGATGGACCGTCGTGCCCGGCGCAAACCCGGCGTCGCCGCCGTACTTCTCCGGCTCGTCCGTCACCACGGCGATGCGCGTCGCGCCCTCGGCCGCCACCTGGCGGGTGACCTGCGGCACCGTGAGCTGGCCATCGACGTGCTGGCCGCCGGTCATCGCCACCGCATCGTTGTAGAGGATCTTGTAGGTCATCGTCACGCCCGACGCCACGGCCGCGCGTACCGCGAGATAACCCGAGTGGAAATAAGTGCCGTCGCCGATGTTCTGGAAGATGTGCTTCGTCTTGACGAACGGCGCCTCGCCCATCCAGCCCGCGCCCTCGCCGCCCATCTGGGTGTAGCCGGCGGTGTTGCGGTCCATCCATTGCGCCATGAAGTGGCAGCCGATACCGGCGAGAGCCCGGCTGCCTTCGGGCACCTTGGTCCCGGTGTTGTGTGGGCAGCCGGAGCAGAAATACGGCGTGCGGTCCATCGCCGGCTTCTCCGCCACGCGGGCGTCCAGTGCCCGTTGCTCGGCGACGCGGGCAGCAAGCTGCGCGTCGGCGTGGCGCTCGAGGATACGGTCGCCGATGGCGATCGCGATGTGGTTCGGGTCGAGCGCGCCATTGCTGCGGAACAGGGTCGCTCCCTGTTCGTCGCGCTTGCCGATCACGGCCGGCGCCTGCGCCACCCCGTAGAGAATGTCCTTCAACTGCGGTTCGATCAGGCCGCGCTTCTCCTCGACCACGATGATCTTGTCGAGCCCTTCGGCGAAACGGCGCGCACCCTCGGGTTCAAGCGGCCACGTCATGCCGATCTTGTAGACGCGCAGCCCGAGCCGCTGCGCCTCGGCGTCGTCGATGCCGAGATACTGCAGCGCCTGCCGCACGTCCATGTACGACTTGCCGCACGTGGCGATGCCGATCTTCGCCGCGGGCGAATCGATGACAACCCGATCGAAACCGTTGGCACGCGCGAACGCCTTCACCGCTTCGATCTTGACGTTGTGCAGACGGGATTCCTGCTCCAGCGGAATGTCCGGGAAGCGGATATGAACACCGTCCGGCGGCATCGTGAAGTCGGCCGGAATCCGGATCTTCACCCGGGCCGGGTCGACGTCGACCGAAGCGGTCGCATCGATGGTGTCCTTCATGCTCTTCAACCCGACCCAGCATCCGGAGTAGCGTGACAGCGCCCAGCCGTAGAGGCCGTAGTCGAGCAGTTCCTGCACCCCGGCCGGATTCAGGAT
>JAYTTO010000116.1:0-2926 GCA_043744975.1 Betaproteobacteria bacterium
CGATGCGCTGGTGCTCGCCGTCGGCTGGAACGTGGTGAAGAACAAGGAGGCGCTGGCGCGCGCCGCGGTCGACGAGGGCGGCTTCGGCAACTACGAGTCCAAGGTGATGAAGATCCGCAACCGCGTGACCGGCACGATCCGCGACATGCAGGGCATCAAGACCGTTGGCGTGGTCGAGGAATTGCCCGAGCGCGGCATCGTCAAGATCGCCAAGCCGGTGGGCGTGATCGCGGCGCTGATCCCGACCACCGGCCCGGACGCGACGCCGCCGGTGAACGCGCTGGCCGCGCTGAAAGGGCGCAATGCGATCATCGTCGCGCCGCATCCGCGCACGGCCCAGACCTCGGCACTCGCGGTGCAACTGATGCGCGAAGGTTGCGAGCAGGCCGGCGCGCCCAGGGACCTGATCCAGATCGTCGAACGGCCGTCGATAGGCAAGACCGGCGAGCTGATGAAGCAGGCCGACCTGGTGGTGGCCACCGGGGGCGAGGCGATGGTCAAGGCCGCCTACAGCTCGGGCACGCCAGCCTTCGGAGTGGGGGTCGGCAACGGCGTGCACATCGTCGATGAAACCGGCGATCTCGACGACGCGGCAGCGATGATCGCGCGCGCCAAGGTCTTCGACTTCGCGACCAGCTGCCTCGCCGACAACGCACTGGTTGCGCACGACACCATCTACCGCCCGCTACTCGACAAGCTCGTGGCGCGGGGCGGCCACCTGCTGAACGCCGCCGAGAAGGCCAGGCTGCAGACCGTGATGTGGCCGGCGCCGGGCCAGCACATTCCTGCGCTCGACGTGGTCGCCAAGTCGGCGGCGCACATTGCCGCGCTCGCCGGCATCGACCTGCCCGAGGGCCGCGGTTTCCTCATCGTCGAGGAGACAGGTGCTGGCCCCGAGCACCCGTTCTCGGGCGAAAAGTTGTCGGTGGTTCTTGCGCTGTATCGTTACTCAGGTTCGATCGACGGCGCGATCGATCTCGTCAACGCAATCACCGACTACCAGGGGTTGGGTCATACCTGCGGCATTCACACGCGCAACGATGCGAACGTCCACGCACTGGCGATGCGCACACGCACTGCGCGCGTGATGGTCAACCAGGACCTGAATGAAGGGGCGGGCAGCCCGCGCAACGGCATGCCGTACACGCTCTCGCTGTCGTGCGGCACCTGGGGCGGCAACATCACGACAGAGAACGTCAACGTACGCCATTTTCTGAACTACACCTGGGTGTCGCGGCTGGTCGATCCGAAGGCGATGCCGGTCAGCGACGAGGTGCTTTTCGCGAGTCACTGGGCGACATACGGGAAGTAGCAAGCACCGAACGTTCACGATTGCAGCGCGCGATGGCCGCGCTGGTGCCCCGCAGCGTTCCTATCCAACGACGAGATCTCTCATGGCAGACAAGCTACTGATCATTGGCGGTGTCGCGGCAGGAACGAAGGCGGCAGCAACGGCTCGCAGAAAAGACCCGTCCGCACGAATTACTCTGCTGCAGGATGAAGCCGACGTGTCGTACTCGGCTTGCGGACTGCCGTATTGGCTGGTGCCAGGCCAGGGCATCTCACGGCAAAAGCTGGTTGCACGCACACCGGATGCATTTCGCTCCGACGGCATCGAGGTCAGAACCCGGCACCGGGTTGAGGAAATCGACACGCAGCGGGCCATCGTCAAAGTCCACGATCGAGAGGCGGGTCGCAGCTACAACGAACCGTACGACAAGCTGTTGATCGCCACCGGCGCCCACGCCTTGCCTTTGAAGGCACGGGTGTCCGAAAGCGCTCCCGCGGTGGCTTATCTGCGGTCGATCGCGGATGCAGATCACCTGTCGGGCCTGCTGCCCGGTGTCAGCACGGTCGTGATCATCGGCGGTGGCTATATAGGGTTGGAGATGGCCGAGACCTTCACGAAACGAGGTCTTCGCGTGGCCATCGTCGAGATGATGCCGCGCATCCTTCCGAACTTCGACGAGACCATCGCGACGGTGGTTCGAACGACACTTCAGAAGCACGGCGTGGACGTGTTCACCGGCTTTCCGGTCGTTGAGCTGGATCAGGGCCATGTGGTTCTGGCGGACGGAACACGCATTCGCGCGGGCCTGGTTCTGGCCGCGATGGGTGTGCGTCCCGCAACGACGTTGGCCGCGTCTGCGGGAATCAAGTTGGGCAAGACAGGCGCTATCGCCGTGACGGCAGGCATGAGGACGAACGTGCCCAACGTATTCGCCGCCGGCGATTGTGTCGAGTCGCGACATGTCTTGAGCCAACAGCCGTTGTGGATGCCACTCGGCGATGTCGCCAACCGGCAGGGGCGCGTCGCTGGTATCAACATGACGGGCGGAAAAGCCGAGTTTCCCGGCGTGCTGGGCACTGCGATCTTCCAGGTCTTCGACCTCGCTGTCGCGAGAACAGGCCTCGGACCTGCTGCCGCGTTGACCGCAGGCTTCGATCCGGTGACCGAAGTCGTCGACGTGCCGAGCCGAGCGCGCTACATGAGCAAGTCACGGCCTCTGCACGTGCGCCTGACAGCAGATCGGATCACCGGGCTACTCCTGGGCTGCGAGGTCGTTGGCGAGGACGCCGTCGACAAGACGATCGACATCATGGCGACGGCGCTTTGGGGCAAACTCAGGACGAATGATCTGGCCGAATTGGACTTTGCCTATGCCCCGCCGTTCTCGCCTGTTCTTGCACCGTCGCAAGTCGCCGGTGAGGTGCTGAACAAAGTCGTCGCCGAGGCTCGTGCGGCCATTGACTTGCCGATGTTTTGCTGGGTCATGTGAGGCAGATGGCTGCCCGCTCATTGACGTGCAAACTCCGATCGGACAACAGAGGTGGCGCCGAAAATCTGAACACGGCGATAAGTGGAAACTCTGTCCCATGAGCGGGCCCGAGGACCGGGTCTGCAAGGAGAGCAGAGATGAGCAGA
>JAYTTO010000117.1:0-3063 GCA_043744975.1 Betaproteobacteria bacterium
CCGCGTAGTCCGTGATCGCGGCTGCCACCGCCGCCTCGACCTTGGCCTGATTGCGCTCGAAGAAGTGATTGCGGCGCATGCCCACGCGCCGCGCAGACTGGTCGGCACCTCGGTGCGGAAAAGTTGTGGTGCTACGCTGGCGGCATAGGCAGCCGGAGTCGGATTTCGAACGGGGACCACAGAATCCCCGGCCCATCACCGAGAGGAGCACCCATGAAGGTCACGAGCATCGAGACGCTGTCCTGCGACGCGGGCTGGCGCGATTACCACTTCGTCAAACTCACCACCGACGCCGGCGTGGTCGGCTGGAGTGAATTCGACGAGGGCTTCGGTGCGCCCGGTGTCGACGCGGTGATCCATCGGCTCGCGCCACGCGTGGTCGGGCAACCGGTCGGTGCCCACGAGCGGCTCTACGCCGAGCTGTATTGCGCCACGCGGCCGGCGGCCGGCGGCATCGTCGCGCTGGCGATGGGGGCGATCGAGAATGCGCTGATCGACGCCAAGGCCAAGGGGCTCGGGGTGCCGGTCTACGAACTGCTGGGCGGCAAGGTGCGCGACCGCATCCGCGTCTACTGGTCGCATTGCGCGACCTGGCGCATCAACCATCCGACCCACTATTCGCCGGCTATCACCGACATCGGGGGCGTGAAGGCGCTGGGGCAGGAGGTGAGGGCGAAGGGCTTCGGCGCCTTGAAGACCAACATCTTCACCTACGACGCCGATGGCGGAAATGCGCGCGGCTGGCGCCCCGGCTTCGGCGTGCCGTTCGAACCGGGCGTGAACGTCGAGCGCTCGGTACGGCGCAATCTGGTGCGGCATCTGGAGGCGCTGCGCGAGGGCGCCGGTCCGGATGTCGACATCCTGCTCGACCTCAACTTCAACGCGAAGACCGAAGGCTACCTCGAGATCCTGCGCGCCATCGGGCACCTCGACCTGTTCTGGGTCGAGATCGACAGCTACAACCCGCAGGCGCTCGGGCTTATCCGGCGCGAGAGCCCGTTCCCGGTGAGTTCATGCGAGACGCTGCTGGGGCTGCGCGAGTTCCTGCCGTACTTCCGCGAGCAGGCGATGGACGTGGCCATCATCGACGTGCCCTGGAACGGCATCTGGCAGTCGATGAAGATCGCCGCAGCCGCCGAGGCGCACGAGGTGAACGTCGCGCCGCATAACTTCTACGGCCACCTGTGCACGATGATGAACGCGCATTTCTCGGCGGCGGCGCCGCACCTGCGCATCATGGAGACCGACATCGACCGCATCGCCAGGGATCACGAGCTGTTCGATCGCGTGCCGGAGATCGTCGACGGCCACCTGGTGATGCCCGACCGGCCGGGCTGGGGCATCGAACCGGTCGAGGCGGCCATCCGCGCGCATCCGCCGAAGGGTACGGCAGGGCTCCTGAATTACGGGAGGAAGGCGTAGCGACCGGCCGGGAATGGGCCCGCGCTTGCCGGCCGCGACCGCGCCGCTCAGAACCTCTGCATCAGCACCGCACCGCCGCCCCAGTCGACACTGGACTTGCTGTAGCCGTGCACGGCATAGAGCTGCAGCTTGGTGCGGTCGGTGAACTTCCAGACGACGAACGGCGTGAGTTCGCGCATCGGTTGCTGCCCCGGCAGCACGGCCTGGCGGTAGTCGAAGCTCGCTCCGGTCGAGAATTTCGGCACGACCTTCCAACTGAAGCCCACGTTGCCCTGGAACACGTTCTCGTAGTTGGTGCCTGCGGGGTCGCCGAAGACCCGGTAGCCGATACCGGTGAACACGGTGAAGCCGGGGCGTAGCGTTACATAGGCATCGGTCTGCAGCGTGTAGTCGGCCTTGCCGGAGCCCAGGCCTTCGCTCTTCGATGCGGTGGGAATCTTCACCTTGCCGGTGACATCGATCAGCAGCGACCGACTCTCGTACGCCGCATACGTCACTGCACCCACGACGTCCCCGATGCCGGACGTGGAGGTGCGCGCGGCATTTCCGCCCGAGTCGATCACGATCGGCCGGTCACCGCCGACGACGGTGCCCGGGCCGGTGATGCGCAGCCACGGCAGTGTGAGCTTCGCGGTCCACCGGCCCACCTCGTAGCGGCCGAAGACCGAGTAATAGTCGATTTCCGTCGACTGGGTTCCACCGTACTTGCCGCTGCTGTGATCGGCGCCCAGGCCGACGGTGAACTTGCCGCCGCTATCGTCGGCGAGCGCAGGAAGTGCCGCCGACAGGGTGGCGGCGAGAACGATGTGTCGGGCGCGTGTCATGGGGACATGTCTCTGTTCTGATTGGTTGGTTGTCGGCCTCAGCGGTCTCGCTCGGGCTTTTCCGGCTTCTCGGGCTTATCGACTTTTTCGGGCCGGTCGACTTTTTCGGGCCGGTCGACCTTTTCGGGCCGGTCGACCTTTTCGGGCCGGTCGACCTTTTCGGGCCGGTCGACTTTCTCCGGCCGGTCGACCTTCTCGGGCTTGTCGACCTTCTCGGGCTTGTCGACTTTCTCCGGCCGGTCGACCTTCTCGGGCTTGGCCGGTTTCTCGACCTTGTCGACTTTTTCCGTCTTGTCGATCTTCGTCGGCGTATCGGTCTTGTCGCGACTCTCGGAGCGGTCGTCGGAACCGCTGCCGCCCGGGGCCCGGGTGCCATTGACGTCCGTGCTGCCATTGAACCCGCCGGACTGACTCGATCCACTGGAGCCACCGGAAGATCCGCTTGATCCGGACGATTGCGGTTGGCCTTCAGATCCGCTGCGGCTCGTGTCCGAGCCCGCGGCGGTACCGCTGTCGGACCGTGACTTGTCGCGTGTGCTTCCGCTGTCCTTGGAACTGCCGTCGGCGTTACGTTCCGCGTGCCGACCCCTGGTCTCCGGCGTGGGCCTGCCGACGACGCGATCGACATCCGGAACGAAGCGCACTTGCTCCGCGACCAGACGTCCGCCGTCGGGTCGCAGGGTGACAACCACGCGCTCGCCCTGGCGCAACTGACCCGAGGCGCCTGAGGCATAACGCGTCTGTCCGTCGAGCCGGAACTCGTTGCCGCCGATGCGCACCCGATCGAGATTGCGGGTGGACACGAAGCCTTCGAGCA
>JAYTTO010000118.1:0-13086 GCA_043744975.1 Betaproteobacteria bacterium
GCCGTCGAGACGGCGCTCAAGTGGGACCAGGCGGCGGTCAGCTTCTTTGTGTTCCACCATGAGTCGTACACCTGCGACGTCGAAACCTACAAGGGTATGGACTCGTTCGTGGTCTCGGTCGGGTTCGAGCGCACGGTGCTGGGCGAGCCGGCCAAGCCGGTGGTCGTGAGCCTGGTCGACGAGCCGCAGGCGGCTTCGGCCCCGGTGTTCGCCACGGCAGTCCCGGGCACCGAGCATCAGGCGCGCCGCATCGTGCTGGCGCCCGGCGGTTTCGTGATGGAGCTGGCGCGCTGCGACCGGTTGGCCGACCCCTACTGGCACATCGACCAGCTCAAGCTGCGCTGCTACCGCGATGCCTCGCGCAAGGTGATCGCCATCGTGTTCGACAGCGCCGCCGACGCGGTCAACAAGGGCAACCAGCCGAGCCCGCCACGCATGAAGGGCGGCAAGGTCTACCTGTTCCCGGAGTCGAAGACACGCCACTGAGCGGGTTGGCCGGCGCTCACCAGCATCATCGGTGACGCATCGGCCCCGGAGCCTGTGCCGCCGGAGCCTCCCCGCAGATCCGGCTTCCGGCAGAAGCGCAGGGGTGGCCTCAGGCCGCTCGCTGGGTCGGCGGAATTAGCTGCGCGACCGCATCGCCGGTGAGCGGCAGCATGCCCTCGCCGCCGGCAGCGAGGTGCGCAATGATCGTCGAGCGCATGCGCGGCTCCCAGAAGCGGGTGATGTGTGCCGCCACGCCCCGTACCGCCGCCGGGTGATCCGGATCAGTTTCGAAGAAGCGGGAAATGTCGTTGGCCATCTTGACCAGGCGTTCGATGTTCATGCGGGGGGGCCTTTCAGGCTGGGACGCGATCCGGGTTGGCGTAGACGGTGTGCCGGCCGGCACGGGTAAAGCCGATCAGCGTCACGTTCGCCGCCGTCGCCACCTCGATGGCCAGTGCGGTCGGCGCCGAGACCGCCGCGATCAGACCGATACCGGCGACGGCGCACTTGTGGACCATCTCATAGCTCGCGCGCGACGTGACGATCACGAAGCCGCTCCCGCCATCGACGCCGGCGGTGCTCAGGGCGCCGATCAGCTTGTCGAGGGCGTTGTGGCGCCCGACATCCTCCCGGACCAGACGCAGGCTGCCGGTGGCATCGCACCAGGCGGCCGCATGCACCGCGCCGGTGATGGCATTGAGCTGCTGGGCGGCACCGAGGGCCATCGCCCCGGCTTGCACCCCGGTCGCCGAGAAGCGCGTAGTGGTCGTCACTACCGGTGCGGGGCGCAGGGCGTTCTCCAGCAACTGCTCGCCGCACAGGCCGCAGCCGGTACGGCCGGCGAGATTGCGGGTGCGGGTGGCGATGACCTCGGAGCGATCCTTCGGAATACTCACGTAGACCGAGAACCCCCGGGTCTCCGGCACCACTTCGACGCCCTGGAAATCCGCCGCTGATTCGATCACGCCTTCGGTCAGGCTGAACCCGAGGGCAAAGTCCTCGAGATCCTGCGGCGAGGCGAGCATCACGGCGAACGGCACGCCGTTGTAGACGAACGCAATCGGAACTTCGGTGGCCACCTCTTCGGCCGCCGTCTCGCCGCCGGTGAGGCGCCAACGTTCCACCGGCACCCGCCGGTGAGCCCCCCCCATTCCTGTGACGTCGCGATCGGACACCCCGGCGCCCTATGCCTTGACCGGTTCGCGTTGTTCCAGCAGTTCCAACTGCTCTTCCGAGAAGTCCTGGAACCGCTTCTGCCATTCGGAGGGCTGGGTCACCGGCTCCAGCTGAACAGCGGTCACCTTGAACTCGGGGCAGTTGGTGGCCCAGTCGGAGTTGTCGGTCGTGATCACGTTGGCGCCCGATTCGGGGAAGTGGAAGGTGGTGTAAACCACTCCCGGTTGCACCCGCTCGGTGATCAGCGCCCGCAACACGGTCTCGCCGGCGCGGCTGCGGATGCCGGCCCAGTCGCCGTCCTTGATGCCGCGCAGTTCGGCGTCGCTCGGATGGATCTCGACCCGGTCTTCGCTGTGCCACTGCGAGTTCTCCGTGCGGCGCGTCTGCGCACCGACGTTGTACTGGCTCAGGATGCGGCCCGTGGTCATGATCAGCGGATATTTGCGGGTGGTGCGCTCTTCGGTCGGCACGTATTCGGTGATGACGAACAGGCCCTTGCCGCGCACGAACTGATCCACGTGCATCGTGGGCGTGCCCGCCGGGGATTCCTCGTTGCACGGCCACTGGATGCTGCCGAGTTCGTCAAGCTTGTCGAAGCTGACGCCGCTGAATTGCGGCGTGAGGCGCGCGATCTCGTCCATGATTTCCGACGGATGCTTGTAGGGCATCGGATAGCCCAACGCCTCCGACAGCATCACGGTGACTTCCCAGTCTTCCTTGCCGCCCAGCGCCGGCATCACCTTGCGCACCGGCGAGATGCGGCGTTCGGCGTTGGTGAAGGTGCCGTTCTTTTCCAGGAACGACGAGCCGGGCAGGAATACATGCGCGAACTTCGCCGTCTCGTTCAGGAAGAGATCCTGCACCACGACGCATTCCATCGCTTCGAGCGCGGCGGTGACGTGCTGGGTGTCCGGATCCGACTGGGCGATGTCCTCGCCCTGGATGTAGATGCCGCGAAAGCTGCCGTCGAGCGCGGCGTCGAGCATGTTCGGGATGCGCAGGCCGGGCTCGTTGTCGATGGTCACGCCCCAGGTCTTGCCGAAGAGCTCGCGCGTGGCGGCATCGGACACATGGCGGTAACCCGGCAGCTCGTGCGGGAAGGAGCCCATGTCGCACGCGCCCTGCACGTTGTTCTGGCCGCGCAGCGGATTGACGCCGACGCCTTCGCGGCCGATGTTGCCGGTGAGCATCGCGAGGTTGGCGATACCGATCACCATGGTCGAACCCTGGCTGTGTTCGGTGACGCCGAGACCATAGTAGATCGCGCCGTTGCCGGCGGTGGCATACAGGCGCGCGGCGGCGCGCACTTCGGTCGCCGGCACGCCGGTGATGGCTTCGAGCGCTTCGGGCGAGTTGCGCGCCTCGGCGATGAACGCCTGCCACTTGGCAAACGCCTTGGTATCGCAGCGCTCGGCCACGAACGCGTCGTTGGCCAGCCCTTCGTTGACGATGGTGTGCGCCATCGCGTTCACCACCGCGACATTGGTGCCCGGCCGCAGCTTCAGGTGATGCGCCGCCTCCACGTGAGCGCTGCGTACCAGGTCGATGCGGCGCGGGTCGACCACGATCAGCTTTGCGCCTTGGCGCAGGCGGCGCTTCATGCTCGACGCGAACACCGGATGGCCGTCGGTCGGATTGGCGCCGATGACGACGATCACATCGGCCTTCATCACCGAATCGAAGGTCTGGGTGCCGGACGATTCGCCGAGCGTGGCCTTGAGGCCGTAGCCGGTGGGCGAGTGGCAGACGCGGGCGCAGGTGTCGACGTTGTTGTTGCCGAAGGCCGCGCGCACCAGCTTCTGCACCAGATAGGTCTCTTCGTTGGTGCAACGCGACGAGGTGATGCCGCCGACCGCGCTGCGGCCGTGCTGCGCCTGGATGCGCTTGAACTCGCTCGCGGCGTGTGCGATGGCCTGCTCCCACGAGACTTCCTGCCAGGCGTCGCGGATGCTGTGGCGGATCATCGGCTTCTCGATGCGGTCCTTGTGCGTGGCATAGCCGAAGGCGAAGCGGCCTTTCACGCACGAGTGCCCGTGATTCGCGTGACCGTCCTTGTTGGGCACCATGCGCACTACTTCGTTGCCCTTCATCTCGGCGCGGAACGAGCAGCCCACACCGCAGTAAGCGCAGGTGGTGACCACGCTGTGCTCGGCCTGACCCTTCTCGATGACCGACTTTTCCATCAGCGTTGCCGTCGGACAGGCCTGCACGCAGGCGCCGCAGCTGACGCATTCGGACGCCATGAACGATTCGTTCTGGCTCGGCGACACCATCGAGGCAAAGCCGCGGCCGTCGATGGTGAGCGCGAAAGTGCCCTGGGTTTCCTCGCAGGCGCGCACGCAGCGCGAGCACACGATGCACTTCGCCGGATCGAAGGTGAAATACGGGTTGGAGGTGTCTTGCTCGGCCTTCAGGTGGTTCTCGCCGTCGTAGCCGTAGCGCACTTCGCGCAGGCCGACGACGCCCGCCATGTCCTGCAGTTCGCAGTTGCCGTTCGCCGAGCAGGTCAGGCAGTCGAGCGGGTGGTCGGAGATGTAGAGCTCCATGACCCCGCGCCGGATGTCGGCCAGCTTCTTCGACTGGGTATACACCACCATGCCTTCGGTCACCGGCGTCGTGCACGATGCCGGGTAGCCCTTGCGACCTTCGATCTCGACCACGCACAGTCGACACGACCCGAAAGCTTCCAGGCTGTCGGTGGCGCACAGTTTGGGGATGGAGATGCCGGCTTCGGCCGCAGCCCGCAGCACCGACGACCCTTCGGCCACCGTCACGCTCATGCCGTCGATCTCCAGCGTTACCTCGCGTTCGGAGACAGGGGCGGGTGTGCCGAGGTCTTTCCAGCGGATGGTCGGGATGATCTGGTTCATGGCGGGTTGCCTCCGGCGGGTTCTCAGGTCAGGCCGCGGCCGCGATGCCGCCGCGGTCAAGCCCGAAATCTTCAGGGAAATGCTTGAGCGCGCTCAGCACCGGGAACGGCGTCATGCCGCCCAGGGCGCAGAGCGAGCCGTGCAGCATCGTGTCGCACAGGTCTTCGAGCAGCTTGGTTTGCGCACCGCGGTCGCGTCCGGCGATGATCTTGTCGATGGTTTCGACGCCGCGGGTGGAGCCGATGCGGCACGGCGTGCATTTGCCGCACGATTCGATCGCACAGAACTCCATGGCGTAGCGCGCCATGTGGGCCATGTCGACGGTATCGTCGAAGACGACGATGCCGCCGTGGCCCACCATCGCACCCATCGCGGCGAAGGCTTCGTAGTCGAGCGGGGTGTCGAACTGCGACGCCGGCACATAGGCGCCGAGCGGCCCGCCAACCTGGACCGCCCGGATCGGGCGCCCGGTGGCGGCGCCGCCACCGTAGTCGTACAGCAGTTCGCGCAGGGTGACGCCGAAGGCTTTTTCGACCAGCCCGCCGCGCTTGATGTTGCCCGTGAGCTGGATCGGCAGCGTCCCGCGCGAGCGGCCCATGCCGTAGTCGCGGTAGAACTCGGCGCCGCGCTCGAAGATGACCGGGATCGACGCGAAGGTGATGACGTTGTTCACCACGGTGGGCTTGCCGAACAGCCCGGACACCGCCGGCACCGGCGGCTTGAAGCGGACCATGCCGCGCTTGCCTTCGAGGCTCTCGAGCAGCGCGGTCTCCTCGCCACAGATGTAGGCCCCGGCGCCGCGCCGGACTTCGAGGTCGAAGCGCTTGCCGGAACCGAGGACGCTCGCCCCCAGGATCCCGGTAGCGTACGCGGCGGCGATCGCGGCGATCAGCGCGCGCTCGGCGTGGGGATACTCGGAGCGGTTGTAGATGAACCCGCGCGTGGCGCCGGTGACGATGCCCGCGATGACCATGCCCTCGATCAACATGAACGGGTCGCCTTCCATGGTCATGCGGTCGGAGAAGGTGCCGGAGTCGCCTTCGTCGGCATTGCAGACCACGTACTTCTGGTCGGCGGCGGTGTCGTGCACCGTCTTCCACTTGATACCGGTCGGGAACGCGGCACCGCCACGGCCGCGCAGCCCTGAGGTCGTGACCAAGACGACGGCGTCGGCCCCGTTCATCCCCAGGGCGTTCTTCAGGCCCTCGAGGCCGCCATGGGCGCGATAATCGTCGAGCGACAAGGGATCGGTGACGCCCATGCGCGCAAAGCAGAGGCGATCCTGCTGCGCCAGGTACGGATGCCGGTCGACCCTGCCGATCGAGCGGGCGTGATCACCACCACGCAGGAAATTCGCGGCGAACAGGCTCGCCACGTCCGCCGGCGCCACCGGACCATAGCCGACCCGTCCCGCCGCCGTCTCCACCTCGACCAGGGGTTCGAGCCACATCATGCCGCGCGAGCCGTTGCGCACGATGGTTACCGCTTCGCCGCGCCGTTTCGCCTCCGCTGTGATCGCATTCGCCACGGTTTCGGCGCCGACACTGAGCGCCGACGAGTCGCGCGGGACGAAGATGCGGGTGGTCATGGGTTGGTTTGCCTAGGTGCGGGCCGCGAGCAACAGGGCTTCCACCGCGTCCGCATCGAGGCGGCCGTGGGGTTCGCCATCGAGCAGCATTGCCGGGGAGCACGCGCAGTTGCCGAGGCAGTAGACCGCCTCGAGCGTCACGGCGCCATCCGGCGTGGTGTGGTGGAAATCGACACCGAGGGCGTCGGTCACCTGCTTCGCGAGGCGCTCCCCGCCCATGGACTGGCAGGCCTCGGCACGACACACCTGCAACAGGTGACGGCCACGCGGCTCGGTGCGAAAGTGATGGTAGAAACTGATCACGCCATGCACTTCGGCACGGGAGAGATTGAGCGCGCTGGCAATTTTCGGCACCGCGGCTGGCGGTACATGGCCGATGCGGTCCTGGATGGCATGCAGGATCGGCAAGGTCGCGCCAGCAAGGGCAATATTGGCCGCAATCGCGCTGTCGACGGCGTCGCTCTGCTGCGGGCTCATGGGTCTGCCTCCAGTAGTCGGTGCGCAGGCCGGGCGGCGATGGATCCGTCGGCCGGAAGGTGGCTTCAATATGCTGAAGAATGCATATTCAGCATGTCAGAATCTCTAAACTATGCTGTAGCGTAGTCCGGGCTTCAGTCGCACTCAATATGAGCTAAATTTCCGATGAAGCGTGTAACGGTCAAGCCGAGTTGGGTGGTCGAGAACGAGGAAGGCGCCGAACTCGGTCCGGCGCTGTTCGCCATGCTCGATGCGCTCGAGCGTACCGGCAAACTGACCGCCGCCGCCGCCAAGGTCGGCGTGTCCTATCGCCACGCCTGGAATCAGATCAACGAGTGGAATACCTTTTTCGGCCTGCCGCTGGTAACCCTTGAACGCGGCAAGGGCGCCAGCCTGACAGCGCTCGGCGAAAAGCTGCTCTGGGCCGAGCAGCGTTTCAATGCCCGCGTCGGGCTGCAACTGGAATCGCTCGCCTCCGAACTCAATCTCGAGATCAACCGGCTGGTGGCGTCGGCAGCGTCGTCGCTACGCATCCACGCGAGCCACGGGTTCGCCGTGGCCCGGCTCAACGACCTGCTGGAGGCGCACAGCGATGTCCAGCTCGACCTGCGCTACCTGGGCAGCGTCGAGTCGCTGGCGTCGCTGGCGCGGGGCGAGTGCGACCTCGCCGGCTTCCACATGCCCGAAGGCAAGCTCGGCGCCCGGGCGCTCGACCAGTACGCGCGCTGGCTGCATCCGGACCGCCAGCGGTTGATCCACCTGGTGACGCGTACACAGGGGCTGTTCGTGGCGCGCGGCAACCCGAAGCAGATCCACGGCATCGCCGATCTGGCCCGGCCCGGCGTGAGCTTCATCAACCGCCAGAAGGATGCCGGCACCCGCCTGCTGTTCGACGAATTGCTGAAGGATGCGCATATCGACCGCTCCGCGATCTCGGGTTACCAGACCGAGGAATTCACCCATGCGGCGGTGGCCGCCCACGTAGCCAGCGGCATGGCCGACGCGGCATTCGGCGTCGAGCCCGCGGCGCACCAGTTTCGCCTCGATTTCGTCCCGCTCGCGACCGAGCGCTATTTTCTGCTGACCAGCCTGCTCGGCCTCGAACGGGCGGAGGTCGCGAAACTGGTCGAACTGCTGCGCAGCGATGCGTTCCAGGCCATCGCCGCCAGCCTGCCCGGCTATACCGCACCGCTGGCCGGGCACGTGGTCACGCTCGGCGAGGCGTTTCCGAAACTGCTGGACCAGCCGCGGCAGCGGATCGCCCGCTGACGCCGAAGCCGTGCGCCGGGATCGGCGGGGCGTCGGCTCGCTACTTGATGCGTTTCAGGAAGACGCCCATTTCGCGAGCGGCCTGCAGGTCGCCATTGGCTTCGGCAACGGCGATGCCCTGTTTCCAGACGTCGGCTGCCGCGGGGGTGTTGCCCGCCGCTTCATTGGCCTTGCCCAGGAGTTTCCAGGCGGCGGAATATTTCGGGTCCAGCTCGACCGCCTGGCGCAGATGGGCCGCCGCCGCCGCCGGATCGCCACGCTTGAGATGCTCGCTGCCGAGGCCAAAGCGCAGCAGGGCGCTGTCCTTGCCCGCCGCCAGCATCCGCTCCAGGTGCTCGATCACGCTAGATTTCGATCTGCGTGCCGAGTTCGACGACGCGGTTGGTGGGAATGCGGAAGAACTCGGTGGCGCTCGAGGCGTTGCGCGACATCGCGGCGAAGAGCTTCTCCCGCCACAGGGCCATGCCCGGCGACTTGGTCGGCACGATCGTCTGGCGCGAGAGGAAGAACGAGGTCTCCATCATCGCGAACTCGATGCCGAGCGAGTTCGGCACCTGCAGCGCGCGCGGCAGGTCGGGTTCGTCCTTGAAGCCGAACCGCACGTTCATCCGGTAGAACTCGTTGCCCACCGCGTGGATCTCCACGCGCTGGGACTCTGGCACGAACGGAACGTCGGCCGTGACCACGGTCAGCAGCACGATGCGCTCATGCAGCACCTTGTTGTGGTTGAGGTTGTGCAGCAGCGCGTGCGGGACGCCTTCGCGTCCGGCGGTGAGGAACACCGCGGTTCCTTCGACCCGCAGCGGCGGATGGGCCATCACCGAGGCGAGGAAGGGTTCGAGCGGAATGGCGCCAGGCCGCAGCCGGTCGAACAGGACTTCGCGCCCGCGCCGCCAAGTCGAGATGATGACGAATACGACGATGGCGATGATGACGGGGAACCACCCGCCCTGCAGGAACTTGACCGAATTGGCAGCGAAGAACGCGAGGTCGATCACGAGAAAGAAGCCCGCAATCGCGATCGCAGGCAGCGTTCCCCATTTCCACAGGCGCGAGATGACGAAGAAGAGCAGGACGGAATTGGTTGCCATGGTGCCGGTAACGGCAATGCCGTACGCTGAAGCAAGAGCGCTGGAGGAGCCGAACCCGATCACGAGTGCGAGCACGGCCACCAGGAGCGCCCAGTTGATCCACGGCATGTAGACCTGCCCGATCTCGCGCTCGGAGGTATGACGAACCGCCAGCCGCGGACAGTACCCCAACTGGATCGCCTGGCGGGTGAGGGAATAGGCGCCGGAGATCACCGCCTGCGACGCGATAACCGTCGCCATCGTTGCCAGGACCACCATGGGCAGCAGTGCCCAGGAGGGCACCATCCGGTAGAAGGGATGCGCGATCGAGGTCGGGTCGCGCAGCAGGAGGGCGCCTTGACCGAAATAGTTGAGGATCAGTGCCGGGAACACGAAGAGGAGCCACGCAAGACGGATCGGGTTCTTGCCGAAGTGGCCCATGTCCGCATAGAGCGCTTCGGCGCCGGTGACAGCCAGGATCACGGTGCCCAGCGCGAGAAATCCACGCAGATGATTCGCGGCGAAGAAGCCGAATCCGTAGGCGGGATTCAGTGCATGAAGCACGTGTGGGTTCTGGGCGATCTGACTCACGCCGAGGACGGCGAGCACGATGAACCAGACGGCGGTGATCGGGCCGAAGAACGCGCCGACGGTCGCGGTGCCCTTGAACTGGACGATGAACAGCACGATGATCACCACGATCGTGATCGGGATCACATAGCCATGCAGGCCGGGGAACGCGATGTCCAGGCCTTCGACTGCCGAGAGCACCGAGATCGCCGGGGTGATCATGCTGTCGCCGTAGAACAGTGCGGCGCCGACCATGCCCATGGTCATGATCCACCACCGTTCGCGCGAACCGCCCTTGGTGGTGCCGACGACCAGAGCCATCAGCGCCATGATGCCGCCCTCGCCCCGGTTATCGGCGCGCATCACGAACGTCACGTACTTGAGCGTTACGATGATCATGAGCGCCCAGAACACGAGCGACAGGATGCCCAATACGTTGTCGTGCGATGGCGCCACGGCATCGAGACCCCCGAACGCCTCCTTCAGCGTGTAGAGCGGGCTGGTGCCGATGTCGCCGAACACCACGCCGACGGCGCTCAAGGCGAGCGCGCAGACACTGCTGCGCGGGTGCGAGGCCGCTGCGGCGTCGTCCGGCGCAATGGCGCCGGTTTCTGGGGAGGAGGTTTGCATGAAGAGGATGGCGCGGGACCGGATTCCTCGGGCGGGCCGGATGGTAGCACGGGGTTTTGTGCGCTGCGGCAGCCATGCTATCCCGCATTGAGACGGCGTGCGCTCTCGAATACCATCGGAAACACAGGTCACTTGCCTGCATTGCCCGGTCGACGCCTCGCATGAAAGAACCGATCCATTCATCCGACGCGCCCGCCGCGATCGGCCCCTATTCCCAGGCCATCCGCGCCGGCGGCGCCGTCTACCTGTCCGGACAGACCCCGCTCGAACCCGCTACCGGCGCTCTCGTGCACGGCTTCGAGCAACAAGTCCATCGGGTGTTCCGCAATCTGCGGGCGGTGGCGATCGCGGCCGGCTGTACGCTCGACGACGCGGTCAAGGTCACCGTCTACCTGACCAATCTCGACGATTTCCCGAAGCTGAACGCGATCATGCCGGAGTACTTCGCGCAGCCGTTTCCGGCACGCACGACGGTGCAGGTCTCGGCGCTGCCCAAGGCGGCCCAGGTGGAAGTCGACGTGATTCTCGTGCCGCGCTGAGCGCGGACGTGGTGTCCGGCGCGGAGGGCGGGCTCGCCACGGCGGACGCCGAGGCGTTTCCGGGAGTGGCCCGGGCGACCGTCGGCCATCTGGCCAGGCTCGGCCTGACGCGTCCGTTCGACCTGATCCTGCATCTGCCGCTGCGCTACGAGGACGAAACCCGGGTGCTCGCGATCGCCGACGCGCCCCACGGCACCCTGTCGCAGGTCGAGGGCGTGGTGTTCGACGCCGACGTCAAGTACCGGCCGCGGCGGCAACTGGTCGCCCGGGTGCGTGACGACAGCGGCGAGGTAGCGGTCCGGTTGCTCAACTTCTATCCGAGCCAGCAGAAGCAGCTCGTGCCGGGTGCGAGGGTGCGACTGGTCGGCGAGATCCGGCAGGGATTCTTCGGCGCCGAGATGGTCCATCCGCGGATCCGGCCCGTGCGTCAGGGCGCGCCGCTGCCAGTGCGCCTGACGCCGGTCTATCCGACCACGGCCGGGCTGTCGCAACTCGCGCTCCGGGCCGGCGTGGCCACCACGCTCGGCACGGCGGAACTCGCGGATACGCTGCCAGCGCCTGTGCTCCAGCGTCTCGGACTTGGCGGTTTCGACGCCTGCGTGCGGTTGCTCCACGATCCGCCGTCCGACGTGGCGCTCGATGCGCTGGAGGCGCGCACCCATTCCGCGTGGCAGCGCATCAAGTTCGATGAGCTGCTCGCCCAGCAACTGTCGATGCGTCTGCACCGGCAGCGTCGCGCCGCCGCCCGCGCCCTGCCCTTGCCGGGTGCCGAGGGGCTCGCCGCGCAACTGCTTGCCCGGCTGCCGTTCACCCTGACCGGCGCGCAGCAGCGGGTGCTGACCGAGATCCGGGGCGATCTGGCGCGCCCGCATCCGATGCAGCGCCTGCTGCAAGGTGATGTCGGCAGCGGCAAGACCATCGTCGCCGCGTTGGCAGCGCTATGCGCGATCGGGGCTGAACGGCAGGTCGCGCTCATGGCGCCAACCGAGATCCTGGCCGAACAGCACTACGCCAAGTTCCGTCAGTGGCTCGAACCGCTTGGCATCGCCGTGGTGTGGCTGACCGGCAGCCTCCCCGCGCGGGAACGGAAGGCGGCACTGGCTGCCGCCCGGAGTGGCGCCGCGGCGGTCATGGTCGGCACCCATGCCCTGTTCCAGGAGCATGTTGCCTTCGACCGGCTGGCCCTGGCCGTGATCGACGAACAGCATCGCTTCGGCGTCCGGCAGCGGTTGGCGTTGCGGCTCAAGGGTGGCAATGCCGACGAACTCCCGCACCAGTTGATGATGAGCGCCACGCCGATCCCGCGCACGCTCGCGATGAGCTTCTATGCCGACCTCGACGTGTCGACCATCGATCAGTTGCCACCCGGGCGGACACCGGTCGAAACCAAACTGGTGTCCGACTCGCGCCGCGAGGATGTGATCCGGCGCGTCGGCGACGCGTGCGCCGAAGGCAGCCAGACATACTGGGTCTGCCCGCTGATCGAGGAGTCCGAGCAGCTGCAGCTCGAGACCGCCATCGACACCCATGCGATGCTGGTCCGGACCCTGCCGTCGATGCGGGTCGGGCTCGTGCATGGACGACTGTCGTCCGCCGAGAAGGCCGAGGTGATGGCGGCGTTCAAGGCGGGCGAGATCTCGTTGCTGGTTGCCACCACGGTGATCGAGGTCGGGGTCGACGTGCCGAACGCGACCCTCATGGTGATCGAGCATGCAGAACGCATGGGGCTCTCGCAGCTCCATCAGTTGCGCGGGCGCGTCGGGCGCGGCGCCGGTGCATCCGCCTGCATCCTGCTGTATCGGCAGCCGTTGTCGATCACCGCGCGCGAGCGGCTGCGGATCATCTACGAGAACAGCGACGGCTTCGAGATCGCCCGCGAGGACCTGCGGCTGCGCGGACCGGGCGAACTGCTCGGTGCCCGGCAGAGCGGCGTGCCGATGTTGCGCTTCGCCGACCTCGAGCGCGACGTCGCGCTGCTCGAGACCGCGCGCGACGTGGCCACCGAATTGCTCGATCGCTATCCTGATCACGCTCGCCACCACGCCGAGCGCTGGCTCTGGGGCCGCGACGAGTTGCTGCGCGCTTAGGTGACAATCCCCCCAGCCTTCCTGCGGTCGGCACCCCCCATGGGGGGGCCAGCGCGCTTGGGGCGGCCCGGCGCGCGCTGTGTCCCTTCGCTCGATTTCGTAACCCCAGCCTTCCTGCGGTCGGCACCCCCCAATGGGGGGCCAGCGCGCTTGAGTCGGCCCGGCGCGCGCTGTGTCCCTGCGCTTGATGTCGTAGCCCCAGCCTTCCTGCGGGCACCGATGACCACATGCCCACACCGATGACCGTTCAGAACCCCGCCGCGGAACGCTTGGTCCTGTATGCCCGCCTGGTGCGGCTCGACCGCCCGATCGGCATCCTGCTGC
>JAYTTO010000119.1:0-6885 GCA_043744975.1 Betaproteobacteria bacterium
ATGTTCCACCAGGTCGAAGGCCTGTGGATCGACGATGGCATCAGCTTCGCCGACCTGAAGGGCGTCTACACGCAGTTCCTGCACCGTTTCTTCGAGACCGACCGGTTGCAGGTGCGATTCCGGCCGTCGTTCTTTCCGTTCACCGAACCCTCGGCGGAGATCGACATGATGTTCGACAGCGGTCCGCTGCGGGGGCGCTGGCTCGAGATTTCGGGGGCGGGGCAGGTACATCCGGCGGTGATGCGAAATTTCGGGCTCGATCCGGAGATCCACACCGGATTCGCGTTCGGATCCGGACTTGAGCGCCTGACGATGCTCCGCTACGGCATCGACGATCTTCGTCCCTTCTTCGAAGGCGATCTGCGTTTCCTGCGCCAGTTCGCCTGACCTGCCACCATGCAATTCTCCGAGGAATGGTTGCGGTCGATGGTGGCGACGCCGCTCGCCGCTGCCGATCTGGCGCATGCGCTGACCATGGCCGGGCTTGAGGTCGAAGACATGGCGCCGGTGCCGTGCGCGTTCGCGGGTGTCACGGTCGGCCTGATCGTCACGTCCGAGCCGCATCCGGGTGCGGACCGGCTGCGGTTGTGCACGGTTGACACCGGCCAGGGCGCGCTGCATGCGATCGTCTGTGGCGCACCGAACGCAACGGTCGGCCTCAAGGTTCCGGTCGCCGGTGTCGGCGCGCGTCTCCCCGGCGATGCCGGCAACTTGATCGAGGTGCAGCGCGCGACCATTCGCGGCGTCGCCAGCGAAGGCATGCTCTGCTCGGCACGCGAACTCGGCCTGTCGGAGGATCACGCGGGACTGCTGGCGCTGCCGGCCGATGCGGTGCCGGGTGCCGATGTGCGCGATGTGCTCGGCCTGAACGACAACATCTTCACCATCAAGCTCACGCCCAATCGGGCCGACTGCCTGTCGGTGCTCGGTGTTGCCCGTGAAGTGGCGGCCATCTGCGGCACGCAGATCATGCTCGGTGCGGCGCCGAAGACCAGCGCGGTGACCGATGAGATTTTCCCCGTGACCATCTCGGCGACGCCGGCATGCGGGCGCTTCACCGGGCGCGTCATCCGCGACGTGAATGCCGCGGTGGCGACACCGCCGTGGATGCGGCGCCGGCTCCAAGCGGCGGGGCAGCGGTCGATCTCGGCGCTGGTGGACATCACCAACTACGTGATGCTTGAACGCGGGCGGCCGTTGCACGTCTACGACCTCGACAAGCTCACCGCTGGCATCGATGTGCGTTTCGGCCGCGCTGGCGAACAGCTCGAGCTGCTGAACGAGCAGACCGTCGAGGTGGACGGCAATGTGCTGGTGATCGCCGATGCCAGCGGCGCGATCGGGCTCGCCGGCATCATGGGCGGAAATTCGACCAAGGCCGAGACGACGACCACCAACGTCCTGCTCGAATCGGCGTTCTTTCTGCCGGAGGCGATCGCCGGGCGCGCGCGCCGGTTCGGTTGCTCCAGCGACGCCTCGCATCGCTTCGAGCGCGGCGTGGATTTCGACAACAACATCGACGGCATCGAGCGCGCGACCGAACTGATCCTGTCGATCTGTGGTGGCCGGCCAGGCCCGGTCGACGATCGGGTGGCCGAACTGCCGACGCGCCACCCGGTGACGATGCGAGCCGATCGTGCGCGCCGCATCATCGGCGTGTCGGTCGCCGATGCCGAGATGGCCGCCATCCTGGCCCGGCTCGGCCTGGCGGCGAGTTTCGATGCCGGCCGGTTCTCGGTCGTGCCGCCGACGTACCGCTTCGACATCGTGATCGAGGACGACTTGATCGAGGAGATCGCGCGCATCTACGGCTTCGACCGGATCCCGGCATTGCCGCCGGTGGCGCGGTCGTCGATGACGTCGGTACCGGAGGCTCGCCGGTCGATCCATGCCGTCCGCGACGTGCTGGTCGGTCTCGACTATCACGAGGTCGTGAACTACAGCTTCGTCGATCGCGCCTGGGAGACCGGTCCGGCAGGCAATGCATCCCCGATCGAGTTGCGCAATCCGATCGCGAGCCACCTGGCGGTGATGCGCAGCAGCCTCTTCGGCGGCTTGTGCGCGAATGTCGTCTACAACCTGAATCGCCGCCAGGACCGGGTCCGGGTGTTCGAGATCGGGCGCGTGTTCTACAAGGATCCCGGCGCTGTCGATGCGAGCGATGCCGTCGCGGGCCTGCGCCAGCCCGTCATGATCGGTGGCGCGGCATGCGGCAGCAGCGACGCCGAGCAATGGGGCACGCCGCGGCACCTCGTGGACTTCTTCGACATCAAGGGCGACGTCGAGGCACTGCTGGCACCAACCAGCGCCCGCTTCGAGGCGTTCCCGCATCCGGCCATGCATCCCGGGCGCAGTGCCCGCGTGTGGCTCGGCGACAAGGTTGTCGGCTGGGTCGGCGAGCTGCATCCGCGCTGGCAGCAATGGTTCGAGTTGCCGACACCGGTGCAGTTGTTCGAGCTCGATACGGCAGCCGCGCAATCGCGGGCATTGCCGGCCTACCGGGGTGTGCCCAGGGTTCCCGCGGTCCGGCGCGATCTCGCTGTTCTGGTCGACGAAAAGGTCACGTGCGGCGACCTGTTGGCAGCGCTGAAGAGCGGGCTTCCCGCGGTGGTCGATGCCGTCGAAGTGTTCGACCTGTACGCCGGAAAAGGCGTCGGTGAAGGCAAAAAAAGTCTTGCATTCCGTGTGTTATTGCAAGATACTCAAAAGACTCTCACGGATGCCGAAGTTGATGAAATGATCAATTTGGCGGTGTCTATTCTCCATCAGCAGTTCGGGGCAACCCTCAGGCAGTAACCGGCTGTCATGACCCTGACCAAGGCCGAGCTCGCGGACCTGCTGTTCGAAAAGGTCGGGCTCAACAAGCGCGAGGCTAAAGACATGGTCGAGACCTTCTTCGAGGAGGTCCGTACCGCGCTGGAGCGTGGCGAAGGCGTAAAGCTCTCCGGTTTCGGCAACTTCCAGCTCCGGGACAAGCCGCAACGGCCCGGCCGCAATCCCAAGACCGGTGAAGAGATCCCGATCACGGCACGCCGCGTCGTTACTTTCCACGCGAGCCAGAAACTCAAGGCCATGGTGGAGAAGCACTACCATGGAAGCTCAGAACAGCCCCAGTAAGGCGAGCCTGCCGCCGATTCCGGCCAAGCGTTACTTCACCATCGGCGAAGTGAGCGAACTGTGCGGCGTGAAGCCGCATGTCCTGCGCTATTGGGAGCAGGAGTTCACGCAGTTGAAGCCCGTGAAGCGGCGCGGCAACCGGCGCTACTACCAGCACCACGAGGTCCTCCTGATCCGCCGTATCCGCGAACTGCTCTACGAAGATGGGTTCACCATCAGCGGCGCGCGCCACCGGCTGGACCTGAATTTCGAACAGACGCCAGCCACCGCACCCGAATCGGCCGACCTGTCCGCCTTCCGCGCGGAACTGCTGGCGATCATCGCACTGCTCAAATACTGAAGCCGCGCGTTCGCCGCGCTGCGGTACCTCGTGCGCGTGTCAGCTCCCGCGCAATGTCGGCTCCCGCGCGTTGCCTGTGCAGCAGGCCCCCGGTATAGTCCGGGGTTCGGGGCGTAGCGCAGCCTGGTAGCGTACCTGCATGGGGTGCAGGTGGTCGGAGGTTCAAATCCTCTCGCCCCGACCAATAAATTCGATCGGGGTTCATCCGGGTGGAGTCGCATGGGTGCTGCGTGGCACCGAAGCTCGCCAGCCTCAGCCTGTCCTGCAACTTCCGCAATCCCCTGCGCGAGCGGTGCCGATGCGCATACTCCTGAGCAATGACGACGGCTATTTCGCGCCCGGCCTCGCGGCGCTCGCGGAAGCGCTCGCGTCCGTCGGCGACATCACGGTCGTGGCACCGGAACGCGATCGCAGCGGCGCCAGCAACTCGCTCACGCTCGATCGTCCCTTGTCGGTGCGCCGCTCCCACCTCGGCTTCCACTACGTGAACGGCACGCCCACGGACTGCGTGCACCTGGCGGTGACGGGGCTGCTCGACGAACTGCCGGACATCGTCGTCTCGGGGGTGAACCACGGCGCCAACATGGGCGACGACACCATCTATTCCGGAACCGTGGCGGCGGCGACCGAGGGCTTTCTGCTCGGCATCCCGGGCATCGCGGTGTCGATGGTGAGCCGCGGCGATGGCAACTTCGCGGCGGCGGCGCAAGTCGCCGCGGACTTGGTGAAGCGTTTTGCGGCCAGTCCCTCGCGCCAGTCGTTCCTGCTCAACGTCAACGTGCCCGACGTTCCGTACGCCGCGCTCGGTGCGGTCGAGGTCACGCGGCTGGGCAAGCGGCACAAGGCCGAACCGGTGGTGAAGTCGGAGAATCCGCGCGGACAGACCGTGTACTGGGTCGGCGCCGCCGGGGATGCCGCCGATGCCGGACCCGGAACCGATTTCTTCGCCGTGGCGGCCGGGCGCGTTTCGGTGACGCCGTTGCAGATGGACCTCACCCACTTCGGCCAGCTCGACGCCGTTCGCGGCTGGTTGAGTACCTGACGTGACGATCCCTCCAGCGTTCCTTCGGTCGGCACCCCCCAATGGGGGGCCAGAGCGCTTGGGGCGGCCCGGCGCGCTCTGAGATCGGGACCGCACCGCCCGCCATGCGTTTCGTGACCGCTGGCCTCGTCGCTGTCCTGCTGCTGCTGCAGCACCCGCTCTGGTTCGGCAAGGGCGGGTGGCTCAAGGTGCGCGAGCTCGATACCCAGCTCGCCGCGGTGCATGCGGACAACGACCGCCTGCGTGCCCGCAACGGGGTGCTCGATGCGGAGGTGCGCGACTTGAAGACCGGGTACGACGCCATCGAGGAGCGCGCGCGCGCCGAACTGGGCATGATCCGGCAAGACGAGACATTCTTCCAGATGGTCGATGCGGCGGCACCGCGCGGCGCTGCGGCGCGACCGTGAGGCTGCGCGCTACATGGCGCGGCGACTGCCGCGCTGCCGCAAAGGACGGGACAAGGGCAATCCGGTGGGTGCAGTGATGTTGCGGCGCCACGCATTGATGCAGGCGAGCGGGCCATCCGGGTCCGCATTCGAACGACGGGGTTTCCCGCTACTGGAGGTGGCATGAACAGGATTTATCCGGACGCCGCGTCGGCGCTGTCGGACATCGTGAAGGACGGCCAGACCATTGCGGTCGGCGGCTTCGGCCTTTGCGGCATTCCAGAGGCGCTGATCGCCGCCTTGCGGGATTCCGGCGTGAAGGGTCTGACCTGCATCTCGAACAATGCAGGCGTCGACGGTTTCGGCCTTGGGCTGCTGCTGGCCACGCGCCAGGTCCGCAAGATGATCTCGTCGTACGTGGGCGAGAACAAGGAATTCGAACGTCAGTATCTCGCCGGCGAGCTGGAGCTCGAATTCACGCCCCAGGGAACGCTGGCGGAACGTCTCCGTGCCGGTGGTGCGGGCATCCCGGCGTTCTTTACCCGTACCGGCGTCGGCACGGTCGTCGCGGACGGCAAGGAACTGCGCGAGTTCGACGGCGACACCTACGTGATGGAACGGGGTCTGCGGGCCGACGTCTCGCTCGTCAAGGCCTGGAAGGCGGACCGCTCCGGCAACCTCGTCTATCGCAAGACGGCGCGCAACTTCAATCCCGTGGTCGCGACCGCCGGTCGCATCACCGTGGCCGAGGTCGAGGAGGTCGTGGAAATCGGCCAGCTCGATCCCGACGCGGTCCACACCCCCGGCATCTTCGTGCAGCGGCTCATCGTCAACGCGAAGCCCGAGAAACGCATCGAGCAGCGCACAGTGCGCGCGGCCGGCTGAAGGAGCGACCATGGCTTGGACACGTGAACAGATGGCCGCGCGCGCCGCGCGCGAACTGCAGGACGGTTTCTACGTCAACCTCGGCATCGGGTTGCCGACGCTGGTGGCGAACCATATCCCGGCCGGCATGGATGTCTGGCTGCAATCCGAGAACGGCCTGCTCGGCATCGGCCCGTTTCCGACCGAACAGGAGGTCGACGCGGACCTGATCAATGCCGGCAAGCAGACGGTCACGACTGTGCCCGGTTCGTCGTTCTTCTCGTCTGCGGACTCGTTCGGCATGATCCGCGGCGGGCATATCGATCTCGCCATCCTCGGCGCCATGCAGGTGGCGGCCAACGGCGACCTCGCCAACTGGATGATCCCGGGCAAGATGGTCAAGGGCATGGGCGGGGCGATGGATCTCGTCGCCGGCGTGAGGCGCGTCGTGGTGTTGATGGAACACGTGGCCAAGGGCGACGCGCACAAGATACTCGCGGCATGCACGCTCCCGCTGACCGGCCGCGGCGTGGTCGATCGAATCATCACCGACATGGGTGTGATGGATGTCACGCCTGCAGGCCTGCGCCTGGTCGAACTCGCCGATGGCGTGACCCGACCGCAGATCGAGGCGCTGACCGGCGTTCCGCTGCTGTCCTGAGGCCACCACTCGCGCCCCGGCGCGGACGCCGGCTCATGAATGTTTTTCCTGCGCCCGCAGCTCTTCCGGCGTGTTGATGTTGGCGAACGCCGCATCGTCGTCGAACGATACGGCAGCCGTGGCCAGCGCCGCGAACCACGACTCGAACCGGCGCTGTCCGCTGGCGAGGTAGCTCTCGAGGCCGGGGAGCAGGCTGCGGCGGCACAGGCAGAACACCGGTTGGGTCCGTCCGCTGGCCGATGCGACCGCGAGGTCGGCACCCTGCAGCACCGGTGTCCGCAGCCGTTCGACCAGATCGACCGGCAGAAACGGCGAATCGCACGGCACGGTGCAGACCAGGGCATGGCGCGCCTCGCTCATGCCCCGGTGCAGGCCGGCGAGCGGTCCGGCGAAATCGCCGATCGCGTCGGTGACCACCCGGTGTCCGAAGCTGCCATAGCGGTCGAGATTGCGATTGGCGACGATCAGGAGTTCA